>NZ_NUOW01000019.1:39364-47046 GCF_002584635.1 Bacillus sp. AFS031507 | reverse complement strand
GTTAGCGATTTCGTTCTTCTACTGGCTTTTTTGGACAAGGAAAGAGATTAAAAAAGGCCAAAAGAACCGTCCCTGTGGGCATGTGGACATTGAATAGATGAAGTTTATTGAATTTTTCTTAAGCCCTTCCCTTCATGAATCTCTCGAATACCTTCCTCGCAAACCCCGTAAGAACGCCAAGAACAAGTTTCACAGACAACTTGAATATCGGCGGGGATGACATGTTTTAGGATACGGGACTCAATTTCCTCCCATCTAAGAATTTGTCCGATTGTAAGGTTCATTTTGTCTAAAATAACGGCATCTCTTTCAAAGATCTGGTCGTCTTGGCAATGGTATTCACCTGAATTAGGGAACTTTTCACACAACTGATCTGGTCCCTTTACAAGCATAATCAACGTTTTTGGGTTGCTTCTCAAGGTTTGATGCAAAAGCGTCATATTTTCCACGTATTCTTGGGAATAGCCCATTCCCCGATAGCCTAGAAGGCAAAAAAGATGATGTCCTCGTAGCTTATACATTATTCTCCCCCAGTTTGTTTACTCCCTTTTGACATTAAAAGTAAACTATAATTGTAATTTGGTTAACATGTATAGGGTTTAGTCTACCATAAAAAAAAGAAAAACATTTGACATTTCTACCTGAAGTGTTAACATTATCCATGCAGGGAAATCATTACATGACAATTAAATAGATGAAGCAAATCCGCTAGAGGTGCCTTTTTAAAGGGCTGAGATTGAAGTACTACTTCGGGACTCTATGAACCTGATCTGGGTAATACCAGCGTAGGGAAGTGGAAAACGGGATATTTGAAGAACGTATTTTTCTATTTCGAATTTTCGACCACTTTCTTACCTAAAGAAAGTGGTTTTTTGTTTTTCACTTTAAGCCTTCGATCTTCGGAATCTGATTAAAAGGAGGGACGGGTATTTTAACTAGTATAAAAGATAAAGAGTTACATATTATTTCCAATGGAAATATGCCAATAGAACAATTATGTGAAACTGTAAGCGAAATTCATCCTTATATAACCGCGATTCATTTGCGGGAAAAACAAAAAACAGCACAGGAACTTTTCCAAGCCGTCCAACGGTTAACAAATGAAAACATCCCATTATCAAAGATTATCATTAATGACCGAGTCGATGTTGCCTGCGTTACAAGGGCTAGAGGAGTTCAATTAGCCTTCCATAGTTTAAATGCAGCGCTTGTGAAAGAAAATTTTCCTCAGCTTTTCCTCGGGAGCTCCATCCACTCCTACGAGGAAGGACAACAAGCAAAAGAGAATGGTGCTGATTACGTGCTATATGGCCATGTCTTTCCTTCGCAATCAAAACCGGGTAAGACCCCAAAAGGACTAGTGGAATTAGCAAGGCTTACCCAATTAGACATCCCGGTAATAGCCATCGGCGGGATCACACCTGAAAATACGGGGCAGGTACTTCAAGCAGGATCAAAAGGGATCGCAGTCATGTCAGGAGTTTTAGGTGCTCACGATCCATTAGCAGCAGTTAAGGCTTACCTAAATGTATTAAATGGAGATGAACAAAGTGGAAAAATCATTTGATGTGGCCATTATCGGAGGCGGAATTATCGGGTCCTCGATTGCCTACCAGCTTGCAAAAAGGGGAAGAAAAGTCATCATAATTGAGAAGGAACGAGTCGCTTGCCAAGCGTCCAGTGCGGCTGCCGGAATGTTGGCAGCACAAGCAGAGCTGGAACAAGACGGTCCTTTATTCCAGCTAGCTTTAAAAAGTCAAGCGATGTTTTCAACGCTCGCAAGTGAGTTATTTGAATATACGGGAATTGATATTGAGTATGTGAATAAAGGAATGGTGAAAATTGCCGAAACCGAAGAAATAGCGCTCGAGGTAAAAAAACAGATCACCTTCCAAAAAAAATGGGATCCAACCATTACCTGGCTCGATGCATCGGAAGTACGGTTGCTGGAACCATCTCTTTCACCAAGTGTAGCTGGAGGGATGTATCTCCCTCATGATGGGCATGTGCAACCAGCAAAGTTAACACAAGCCTTTGCAAAAGCCGCGGAACATTTTGGTGCCCAAATATGTGAAGAGACGGAGGTTCTGTCTTTTGTCTATGAAAACGGTCAGGTTAAAGGGGTTACCACCTGCAAGGGCGTCATCCATTGTGAACAGGTGGTTGTTGCCACTGGAGCTTGGGCGGCGAAATTAATGCAAGAATCAGGAATCGATATTCCTGTGTATCCGGTTAAAGGAGAATGCTTTTCGATTAGAACAGAAAGGCCGATCATCAACACTACCATTTTCTCCGACAAACGTTGTTATTTAGTACCGAAACGAAATGGGGAAATTTATATAGGTGCGACTATGATTGAAAATACCTTTGATACCAAGGTAACTCCTGAAGGGATTGCTACATTGATAGAAAGAGCGACTCAATTAGTTCCACAGATTAAGGAGGCAGCATGGGAGCGAGTATGGGCTGGAGTCAGACCGCAGACAGGCGATGGAATTCCTTATATGGGCGAACATCCAAGCTTGCGTGGGTTGTTCGTGGCAGCAGGCCATTTTCGAAATGGAATTTTATTAAGCCCGATGACAGGGGAACTAGTTGCGGACCTAGTGTCAGGTAGATTACTAAATCAGGAACTACTCTCTGCTTTTCACCTAGAACGGCACAAAGAAACGGTTAGTTAGGAGGAAAACCATGGAGGTAGTAGTAAATGGCGAGTGGATCCAATTACCCGACCATATCGTATCTGTTTCAGATGTTCTCAAATATTATGACATCCAAGATAAGGTCGTTGTTGTGGAAGTAAACGGTGAAATATTAACCAGGTTAGAGCACCAAAGTACGAGAATATCAGATAAAGATCGAATCGAAATAGTCCATTTTGTAGGAGGCGGTTGACATGTTAAAAATAGGTTCATTATCCTTTCAATCTCGTTTGTTACTTGGTACGGGAAAGTATCCAAGCTTTGAAATCCAAAAGGAAGCAGTGCTAGTGTCGAAAGCAGAAATCCTCACGTTTGCGGTGAGACGAATGAATATCTTTGAACCAAGCCAGCCGAATTTTTTAGAACAGCTCGACACTCAAAAATATAAGCTTCTGCCTAATACTGCTGGAGCAAAAACAGCCGTAGAGGCGGTTCGGATCGCAAAACTAGCGAAAGCTTCAGGACTATGCGATATGATTAAAGTGGAAGTGATTGGCTGTGATCATACCTTGCTTCCTGACCCGATTGAAACCCTTAAAGCAACGGAAGAATTAGTGAAAGAAGGATTTATTGTCCTCCCCTATACATCCGATGACGTGGTTTTAGCTCGAAAGCTCCAAGAAGTGGGCTGTCATGCGGTCATGCCAGGGGCTTCGCCGATTGGATCCGGTCAAGGGATCATCAATCCTGTTAACCTAGGCTTTATTATCGAGCAAGCGGTCGTGCCTGTGATTGTGGATGCTGGTATTGGCTCCCCAGCTGATGCGGCATTGGCGATGGAATTAGGAGCTGATGGGGTGTTATTAAATACGGCTGTTTCAGCAGCAAATGATCCGGTCAAAATGGCTCGAGCCATGAGTTTAGCGATCGAAGCGGGACGATTAGGCTTTGAAGCCGGACGAATCGAGAAAAAGAGATATGCGACAGCCAGCAGTCCCAAGGAAGGAATGAGTATCGGGTGAATCGCTACTCACGACAGGAACTATTTTCACCGATTGGGAAAGACGGGCAGCAGCTAATTTCCACGAAACATGTACTCATCATCGGAATGGGAGCACTCGGTTCAGGAAGTGCCGAAGCACTTGTCCGCGCGGGAATTGGGAAGCTCACCATTGTGGATCGTGATTATGTCGAATGGTCGAATTTACAGCGGCAGCAGCTCTATGCTGAAGAAGATGCCAAAAACCGAATTCCCAAAGTCATCGCAGCTAAAAACCGATTAACAGCGATTAACTCTTCGGTGCTGATTGAGGCCATCATTGGTGATGCCTCCGTTACAGAGCTTCTTGACTGGGCTCAAAATGTGGATCTGATGATTGATGCAACCGATAATTTCGAAACAAGAATGATCATGAATGATGTAGCACAAAAGGTGGGCATCCCTTGGATTTACGGGGCATGTGTGGGAAGCTACGGAATATCCTACACGATTATTCCAGAAAAAACACCCTGCCTTGCTTGTTTACTTGAAACCGTTCCGCTAGGCGGATTAACTTGTGACACAGCTGGAATAATAAGTCCAGCTGTGAACATGGTCGTTGCGTATCAAATAAGTGAGACCTTGAAGATTTTGGTCGGAGATGCGGATTCGCTGCGGAACAAACTCGTGTCTTTTGACTTGTGGAAAAATCAACATAGTACGATCCAAGTAGATAAATTGAAAAAAGAAGATTGTCCAACCTGTGGGGAAGAACGATCCTTCCCCTATTTAGCTTTTGAAAATCAAACCAAGACAGCTGTCCTCTGTGGAAGAGATTCTGTTCAGATACGTCCTGCGCTTCCCGCCTTGCGTGACTTGGTGGCATTAGAAAAATTATTGGCAAATCAAGGGGGAACAGTACAGCGAAATCCGTATCTATTATCTTATTCAGTGGATCCGCACCGATTAGTCATTTTTAAAGACGGAAGGGTGTTAGTCCACGGAACCAAGGATATTTCCGAAGCAAAGGCACTATACCATCGATACTTAGGGTAATGACAACCGCTGGCGATGAAGTCTTTCCATGAAAAGTTACCAAAATTATGCTAAGCTTTATTATTATGGAAAGGAGGATTAGTGATGGATAAATTAATTCCAGAAATTACACTTAATGATGGGCTAACTTTGCCAGTGATCGGTTTGGGTACATATAAGCTAAGAGGGAATGATGGTGTTCATTCCATCTTAAGCGCAATTGATATGGGATATAGACTAATAGATTCTGCTTATAATTATGAAAATGAAGGCACGGTTGGTGAGGCTGTTAGACGCAGTTCTATTGCAAGAGAAAAATTAAAGATTACATCGAAACTGCCAGGTCGCTATCAAACCTATGGCAGGGCGGTTGCGACCATTCAAGAATCGTTATTTCGGGCAAATCTAGATTATTATGATTTATATCTCATTCATTGGCCAAATCCGAAACAGGACATATACGTGGAAGCTTGGGAAGCATTAATTGATGCTAAAAAATGGGGGCTTATTCGTTCGATCGGTGTCTGTAATTTCTTACCTGAACATATAGAGCGTTTAGAAAAAGAAACAGGTGTGAAACCTAGCCTTAACCAAATCGAATTACACCCATTATTCAATCAAGCACCACAAAGAAAATGGCATGAAGAAAATAACATTACAACGGAATCCTGGAGCCCAATAGCTCGAGCAAATGAAGTTTTACAAAATGATACCATTCAACAGATTGCCGATCATCATAACAAGTCTATTTCACAAATTATTTTACGTTGGCACTATCAACTTGGGGCCATTGCCATTCCTAAATCATCATCTCCTGCAAGGCAGCTTGAAAATATATCTATTTTTGACTTCTCCCTAGATGAAATAGAAATGAGTATCCTATCAGGATTAACTCGCCCTTATGGCAGAATAAACAACCAAGATCCTGCAGTATACGAAGAATTTTAAAGCATTTAATAAATAAAACAGACAAAACACTCCACTAAAAATATAAGTGAAGTGTTTTATTTTTTAGGGAGTCCTGTAACCATAAAAGGGTGTAGTTTTTAGGACACCCTTTTCTGTTAATACTCAATAGTATATTAACCTAAGAGGTGATTTACGTGGGAGAATTATTGTTTACAACATTTTAATACTAGCTGTGTTCAGTGTAATGAGGAATTTTGAGAATTAGTACAAGAAATTAAAAATATATATAAAGGAAATGGATATAAAGTAAAACCGAGGTTAAAAAGATGTAGCGGCAATAAGCAGCTTATATGAAAAGAATTAGATTTAGCTCTCCGCCTTATATGCACAGTGAGAGGTGATGAAATCATGTTTTCTGTTACAGAAATGAGGAATTTCACGTTGTTTTCTATTCCCCATATTGTTACGTTAATTCTCTTCTTTATTACATGTTGCGCTTTAGTTTATTACAAAAAGAAACTTAAACCATACCAGCCAATTATAAAATGGATACTATTCGGTATTTTGCTTGTTTGTGAGATATCACAGCATTTGTGGTTAATATTAACAAATAAATGGGAAGTCGATGATCTTCCATTACAGCTTTGTTCAATTAGTACCTTTTTAGCACTGTTCTTATACTTGAAAAACAATCAAAAAGCGTTTAATTTGTTATTTTTTATCGGTACCCTACCTCCTATTTTAAGTATGATTACTCCTGGTATTGTCAACCAATTTCCTCATTTTCGATTCATAAGATATTTCCTTCAACATTCAGCTATTCCATTGTCCGTATTGTATTTTATCCATTTTGAAGGTTACAGGATTCCTAGGAAAGGGGTTTTATTTAACTTTTTAACTGTGAACATTATCGCCGTACCTATTTTTTTCTTGAATCAAAAGCTTGGAACGAATTTTTTCTTCTTAGCGAACCCTTCAGAAACAAAAACAATATTATCATTTTTAGGCAGTGGGATTATGTATTATATTAATCTTGAGATCGCCGCATTGTTGTTATTTATCATCACGTACATTTCAATGGATAATTTACAAGAAATAGAAAATAAGAGCATTAATGTTGAAAAGAAAATAGGTGAGAGTGAATGACTAGCGAAAAATATCCTTTCTCAGTCTAAAGAATCATCAAAGATTTCTAGACTTGGAGGGGATTTTTTTGTTGTCTGGAAAAAAGGAGGGATAAGATACAAGTTGGCCCGCAAGGCTAATGGCATAAGAAATATGTAAAAAACCGAAAAACTGGGAAATATATTAAGAATGGTTAACCTTCAGTGTTGTTGTGACATGACAGCAAAAGAGCTGAAGAAATGATCTTCAGCTCTTAATCATTTTTAACATAAAAACAACAATAACGAGTTTAGCAGAAAAGTTTATGACTCATATGTATTATGGGGGTTTCTATTCTACTGTAAACATCCAACTTACTCCATATTTATCCTTCACAGAACCATGCAGCTTGGCAAAGAAAGTTGGTTGAAGATCCATAAGAATGGTTCCGCCATCTTCAAGCACATTCCATGCATTTTTAGCACGCTCTTCAGAGTCAAGTTCGACACTGATGACCACTTTCTCGCTATTTGGAAAGTCTCGATTTCCATCCGAACCCATAATAATACCCGAATCCGTTAATTTCAATTGTGCATGCAACACAAGGTTTTTATGGCTTTCAGGAATAGGAAAATTAGGATTTGCCGGCATCTCACCGTATCTTTGCATTAAAATCATTTCTCCATCAAATGCTTTTTGATACCATTTAAAAGCCTCTTCGCATTCTCTGTTAAACATTAAATAGGGTTTAATCATTTTACTTTCTCCTTTGTCATTAAATTAGGTAAGCCATGGTGCTTCTATTAACAGCAGTAGTGGTCATATTTTATATTATACACGAACATTTGTTCTTTATACAAGAAATAGTATTAAACTAAAATTAATGGGTACTTTAATGTAGAAATCAAATTCACACGAAATCATCAATCAGCATCAAATATAAGTTAACCATAAAGTTTTAATGACATAACTAGGTCTTTTGAACTACCAAATTTTACAGCTATCATCCATTT
>NZ_NUOW01000019.1:37594-39225 GCF_002584635.1 Bacillus sp. AFS031507 | reverse complement strand
AACCAGACTAGCTGCTTCAACGCCTGTCAGTAGGCTAAAGAAGTAAGTGAAATTAATTCTACTGACTACACTCGTAGATGTATAAGTGCCAATATCTTTGCACACGGGTTCAACTCCCGTCATTTCCACTAAAACCAACTGAATTAGATTCATTATCCGATGATCATGTAAAAAGGTAGTTAGAATTGTTCCGCAGTAGCTCAGTGGTAGAGCTATCGGCTGTTAACCGATCGGTCGTAGGTTCGAGTCCTACCTGCGGAGTTATAGTTCAACAAGGACATTAGGAAACTGGTCAGGGCGGGAGCGCAGCAGCCATAACTAGTGAAATTGTGTGGGCTATTACATAGGACAAAACAAAATCTCTAAAAGATACCCTAAAAGTCACATCCAATTTTTATATATTGTTAAAAAATTTGTATATTGGTTTAAAAAGGGACTAGTATAACTAACAGGTGCGATGCTTTAATATAAAGCATCGTCTATTTTTGATTTAATTAACGAAACAGATTATTAAGAATTGTACTTAAAGTAACGAGTACAAAAGTTAAACAATTGAGCGGCTCACACCATACGATTAAAATGTGCAGTATAAGAGAAGGGGCTTGTTTAACAAACGGGTGCAAGAGTTGAAGACCTGCTGCCATTTGGTGGCTTTTTTAATAAAGCGACAGTTTAAGTGAGCAAACTGTAAGAGTGGAAAGAAAGTATCTTCTTTTTTATTTATTAAAATACTTCTGATAATAAAACTTATCTTAAAGGTGGAATGAGAAAATGCAGAACCATATTGACTACCTTCTAGAACATTATGGGTACTTCGGAATAACCTTCGCCTTGATCGGTGGTATTGTTGGACTTCCTATACCCGATGAGGTTCTTCTTACATATATTGGTTACAATGTGTTTCAGGGAAAATTATCATACATAATGTCAATAGTAAGTGCCTTTGTAGGGGCCACGGGGGGGATTTCGCTTAGTTACCTCATCGGTTATAAATTTGGATTGCCTTTATTAGAAAAGTTTGGACCAAAAATTCACATTACTGAGCAAAAAATTAATAGAACAAAGAAATTATTCAGGAAATTCGGACCTTATCTTTTATTACTAGGTTATTTTATACCTGGGGTTCGTCATCTTACAGCATATATAGCTGCTGTCAATCTCTTCCCCTTTAGAAAATTTGCGGTTTACGCATTTATGGGTGCATTAATATGGAGTATTACTTTTATCACACTAGGAAGAATATTAGGGGAAAATTGGACTGGTGTGGAACTATATATATCGAAATATAGTATTTATTTAATTACGAGCTTATTGGTCCTTTCAATATTGATTTATTTTTTATGGAAGAGAAGAAATTTATTAAAAAGGGATATTTCATAAAAGTGGCTTTCTTTAAAAACTAAAACTAAAGAAGGAGTTATTTCTTATGGCGAGGTTAAGTGTCAAACTCATTGTTTGTCCACTAACGATAATTTATTTTCTACTGTAATTTTTATAAAACTGATAATTGTAATGCTTTTTTCAACCTTAAACGGAATGTTTTACACTTAATTGCAAGTGATTGAAGTAGAAAAAAACAATGATACAACTAGGTCTTTTGGACTACCAAAATTTACAGCTATCATCCATTT
>NZ_NUOW01000019.1:0-37576 GCF_002584635.1 Bacillus sp. AFS031507 | reverse complement strand
ATTACAGAGAAGTACTCAAGAGGCTGAAGAGGCGCCCCTGCTAAGGGTGTAGGTCGGGTAACTGGCGCGAGGGTTCAAATCCCTTCTTCTCTGCCATTATATTATGGGGATGTCATGGTATCGACATGGATAGTTTGAGCTTATATGGCGAGTCGAGGGAATCGGCCTCGTAAAAACGATAAAGCCTAATAACTGGCAAACAAAACAACAACTTCGCTTTCGCTGCCTAATAACAGACGATAGCGGTTCCTCCCTCCATCGTCCATGTGGTAGGGTAAGGGACTCATCATAAGTGGACTACGCCGAATTCCACCGTCTGAGGATGAAGGAAGAGACGAACCAGACTAGCTGCTTCAATGCTTGTCAGTAGGCTAACGAAGTAAGTGAAATCAATTCTACTGACTACACTCGTAGAAGTATAAGTGCCAATATCTTTGCACACGGGTTCAACTCCCGTCATTTCCACTAAAACCAACCAACAAACAGCTTGAATTAGATTCATTATCCGATGATCATGTAATAGGTAGTTAGAATTGTTCCGCTGTAGCTCAGTGGTAGAGCTATCGGCTGTTAACCGATCGGTCGTAGGTTCGATTCCTACCTGCGGAGTTATAGTCCAACAAGGACATTAGGAAACTGGTCAGGGCGGGAACGCAGCAGCCATAACTAGTGAAATTGTGTGGGCTATTACATAGGACGATACAAAAACGCTAAAAGTCACCTCCAATAAAACGGAAGTGACTTTTTATATTTTTAAGAATTTTATCTACTTCGTAATTGTGCTTTTCCAGGTTACTCTATTTTTACTTTTATACAATCAATTGCGTTATAACCATATCCCTTCCTGTTCCACATTGGATCCAATGGTTGAATATTGCCTAAAGAATCAGTTGCTTTTGATTTTATGGTATATTCTCCTTCATTAAGAGCATCCCATTTATATTTCCATCGAACCCAAGCATATTTCTCGGATGATGAAGTCAATTGGCATGTATTCCAAGTTTGACCTTCATCCAAACTAATTTCTACCAGGGTAATTTGGCCTGTTCCTGCCCAAGCAATGCCATTAATTTCATAAACTCCCGTACGCATTAGTTGCATATTAAGTGGGTATAGTATGGTTGAGTTAACATTAATTGAAGTGACAGGAGTTTTGCTAGTATCGCTTTCTTTGCTCGGATAGTAAACGTAATCAATAGATTGAAATGGACCTTTAAATTCGTTATCAATCACAATAATTCTCTTTATCCATTTTACAGATGCCATGGCATACCATCCAGGGACAATTAATCTCAGAGGGAATCCGTGCTTGAAGGGGATTGGGTGATTATTATATTGATAAGCAATAATGGTATCTGGATCAAGGGCTTTTTCAATGGGTAAACTCCTCGAAAAATTAAAAAGTTGGTTAGAATCAGGTCTTTCTCCATAATCATAACCCTCAAAAACAATTTCTTTGGCAGTATCAAGCAATCCTGTGTACTGAAATAAGGATCTTAAAGATATACCTTTCCAAATCCCTTGACTTATCGCACCTTTCCCCCATTGCTCTCCAAACACTTTTGGGTTAAACAACTCTCGCTTATTACCTGAACATTCTAAAACAAGTTTTATTGTTTTTGATGGTAATGAGTAAATTTCCTTTAAAGAAAAGACTTTTGGGGTGTACACTAATCCCTCAATTGGAAGAAAATAGAAGGATGAGGCGAACTTGGGGTAAGGAAAATGGTTTCTTCTATAAAAGAGTTTTTCATTTACAATATCGGAATTATTAAAATGTATGGGTGTTTCCTGATTTTCAGGATCTAACTTCTTTGTAATCAGATAGGGGCTAACTTTGGGTAGAGGAGAATTTTTCATATAAATACCTCCTTTAAAATAGAGTTGCTACTTCATGATTATGTATTTTATGTATTATCATTCAAAATTTTTAAGTTTTTCTAATGAAATAAAATAAGTTACAAGCTCAAATAAAATAAGCTTTTTAATAATGAAAATAACCGGTAACAAACTCTCAGAATCTAATAAATATTTTGTTATTTACAAGATTCATATAAATGTATATAATCCCTATATAAATACTTGGAATTGATAGGGCGTGAGCAAATGAGTATAGGGATTACATTGATGGGTTTACTTGTAGGTTTTTTGGTAGGGTTAACGGGCGTAGGAGGAGCAGCACTGCTAACCCCCGTATTAATTCTAATAGGGGTTAATCCTTCAATTGCTGTTGGTACAGACCTTGTATATAACTCAATTACGAAATTCTTCGGACTTTTTCAACATTGGAGACAAAAAACAGTCAATTTTCAGATGGTTAAGTTATTAGCGATAGGAAGTATTCCTAGTGCGGTGGTAGCGATTGGTTCCCTTCATTATTTTGAAGCTTATTACCATAATCAAGAACAGATTATTAGGCATTCCCTCGGATACATTCTGATAGCTGTTTCACTGGCTATCATTATCAGAACCTTTGTGGAGAAAAAATTAAGACCGAATCGTTGGCAATTAAAACCTTTGAAAGAAAAGAAAATGCTAACCATTTTAATTGGCTGCCTTTTTGGGTTTATTGTCGGACTAACTTCTTTAGGCTCAGGTTCTCTATTCGCTGTGGCAATGATTTATCTGTATCAAATGAAGACATCAGAAATGGTTGGTACTGATATTACTCATGCGTTTCTTTTGGTAACCGTTGCAGGATTGCTTCATATTGGTTATGGAAATGTTAACTATATGCTTGTGGGTAATTTACTCATTGGCTCCATTCCAGGAGTATTGATCGGCAGTAGCATTTCTGCAAAGGTCCCGACAAGACCGCTGCGTACGGTTGTTGCTGTATTGATCTTTGTAAGTGGCCTAAAGCTAATCTAGGATTTGCAAGGATAATCATTAATTGAAATTTAGAAAAGGACAGTAAATATATAAAGTGTACCCGATGTAAAGGAAATTTTATAAAAGGTTATGCCACATGTGATGTTGTTGATGAAAGCTTATATACAGAAGCTGTCGCTGATATTCCAATTTTCAATCGTATTCGTGAGTTAAATAAACAAGATATGATGGCAGTTTATCATTGCCTTGAGCAAAATAATTAAATTAGAAGTATTTTTCTCCCACCCTGTTATTCAACTGACACATGCTTTAGTTACATTTTCTCCTCCATAATAAGAGCTAAAATATGAAGTCGTTTATTCAGTTAAATGGCGCATTAATTAAATAAAGAAGAGCACATATNNATATGTGCTCTTCTTTATTTTTTAAGGATTTTTTTTATTTAGGTCTTGAAAAAAATGGCAGCCTTTTTCTTATATTATGTTGAAGAGAATTTTTGGCGAACTTTTAAAGGTGTATATGGGGTATCACCTTCATTCTGAAAATTCACACTTTACAAATTTCGATTTGTTAAAAGGATTCAGCGATTGACAAAATTCGACCTATAGGTGTAAAATACATATATATTCAAATGAAAGATATAAGTTGACAAAAGATAGCGAAGAGTTTCACTATACTTTAGCTCTATATCCCTTCATTTCAAAAGAAGGATTCCATAGAGAAACGAATGTAAATAATGAGGAGGAACAAAAATGAATTCAACCGCGACAATGAAAAGCAAAAAAGGTCAAGTAGTAAAAACACAAATTGAAGGTGAACATCAAGAAGAAGTTATTGTATCTAATCCAGTAGTAGAAACAATAACACAAGCAGAAGCTCAAGAAGAAGTAATTGAATCTACGCTATTTGTAGAAACGAAAACACAAATGAATGCTGAAGTTCAAGAAGAAGTAGTTCCATCTAATACATATGTAGAAACACTTTGGAACCAATACGAGCAAATATTGGATCGAGCAAGAAAGTTCCACGATAGTAGTGAAGAAGCTTATCTTAAGACTGTAAAAGATGTCATTAAGTTCAATAAAGAATATAGAAAATCAATCGCTAATTTATATACAGGAACAAGAAAGATTAATAATGAAATCGTTAAAGGTGTATCCAGCAATTTTGCAAAAAATGACCTATTGAATCAAGAATCGGCTCAGCTTACAAATCGAGTAGAAGAAGCTTCTGAACGTTTAGAGAAATTGGCTGTAACGCCGATCAAATTAACTGTTGACCTAATCGAACGTTTAGAAAAGAACGTTGAAGAGAGTTGTGAAACCTACATTCACTACTCACGCGAAGGCCGCAGTGGCTTGCAAAAAGTAAGCAATGAATATGTGAAAATAGCAAAAAACAATCATAAAATGCTAGTAAATCTTCTAAAAGAAAGCACAAAAGTATTTGTTAGGACAAATAGATAATAAATCATTATTAATTTACACTTTAACAAGAAACTCACATGATTTGCTGATTCACACCCCAAGATGAAAATATTTCATTAGGGGTTTTTTTAGCTAACTGTTTTGTTAAGAAACTATTTGGAGGATTTTGATGGGTTTATGTAATGCGTATGCTTCATCTATTCAAGTGGAATTATTTGAAGATTTAGAAGAATTATATGATTGGTTAAAAGAAACAAAGGATGTAGAGATAATAGATATTAAATTTAAATCCATGGTTATTATTAATGAGATTGTTTTTAGAAATCGAGTCTTAGTCATTTATAAATGAACACTTAATATATTTAGGTTGGTTAAAAAGTACGCTCAGAGCTTTATTTGCTCAGAGCGTTTTCTGTACCATAAAAATTCTTGTTACATCATATAATATCTTAAAAAATTTAATCGATTTTCTGTTAATTTTGATAAAAAAGAAGGTGGACAACCAATGAAAGTTGAGTCTTTTTTATGTGCTGCCCCTCATAAAAGTGTAAGTGAAGATTCAATCGTATTAAATGAAAAGATAAATGTCTATGGGGTTTTTGATGGGGCAACTCCATTAATGCCATTCAAAGATGAAAACGGAATGAACGGTGCTTATTTAGCATCAAATATATTTAAAGATTATTTCTTAAGACTCTACCGAAGTAACCTTTCATTAGTTGAAGGAATCATGGCTGCTAATAGAATGTTGAGAGAACACATGGGAAAATACAAGGTGAATCAGGAAAAATATGAAAATCTTTGGTCAACATGTGCTGCAATTATAAAGATTGAAAAAGACGGAAAGATTTCTTATGCTCAACTTGGTGATTGTATGATCATTGCTGAGTATCAAAACGGAACCATAAAAGCCTTAACAAGGGATACCGTAAAAGATATAAGTTATAGAGCGAAGGCATGGCGTGAACAACAAAGAAAGCAAGGACTTAAAATTCCAGATGAGGAGTATTATCAGGATCTTACTCAACAGCTTATCTTTAATCGTTCATTAGCTAATAAGGAATATGGTTACACTGTAGCTAATGGAAAAAAAGAAGTTTTCAATCTTATTCAGCATGGTCAAGTAAATATCAGTGAAATCAAAACAATATTAATGATAACAGATGGCCTTTTTCATCCAAACTATTCAATTGAAGAAACATTTAAAAAGATACATAGAATCGGTTTACAAGTATATTCTTGTGCCTTTGAACAATATGAGAAAAGGAATAATCTTCGTTCAGATGATAAGACGGGGATCATGATTAAGCTTATGTGATGAGGAGAAGTCTACATGAAAGTAGAACCGGGAATGATTAAAGATCTTAATTTATCGTTTAAAGAACCGCTTATTGCTTTAAAAGATGTCATGTACATCATTGTACACCATACAGAAGAAATAGGTTGGGATATTAATAAGACGCATAGGTTTCATCAGGATCATCGTCTATGGAGTGGGATAGGATACAATTTTTTTATTGAGGAAAATGGTGAAATTATTAAAGGAAGAGGATACCATGTTGGAGCACACGCATATTCATATAATGAAAAATCAATAGGTATTTGTTTAGCTGGTAATTTTGATATTCATACTCCATCAATAGAGCAGCTAAAATCATTGAGTAAACTATGCATTTTCCTTTTACATCAATTTAATTTATCAACTACTCACATTCTGGGACATCGTGAATTAAAAGGGGTCACAAAAAGTTGTCCAGGTAAAAACTTTAATATGGACCAATTCAGAGAATCTATTAAGATGCAGTGGCCAAATGATAAAGATAAAAAGTGAAGTTCAAACAAGACACATGATAAAGTTCTTGAAAAATATGAGGTTAAATTTTTTAGTGTAAAGATTCGGGGCTTTAAAGAAAATAGAAATTCAAAACCAAGATGTATTTTGAGGGATTTCAAATACATCTTGGTTCTTCACTTGGGGTATGTCCGAGTAACGAAAAAGCCTAATTTCTCAATTTTAATGCTGAGAAATTGGGCTATTTATTTAAGAATTTCCTTAACGTTGTAAATCCGCATTTTCCTGACGGCCCCCCCTTAAGTAGTGGATATCGTCTTTTTTCCTCCCAAATTAAAGGGGATTAGCAGTGTTAATGGTTAAAGTTACTATTATATTATTTTTGACAATTTAGTTCAATTTGAGTAAGGTAACTTAGTAAGTTGCAAACAATAGTGTATGAAGTATCTTTTATTACATTTTTCATGATAGGGTTAAAAACTCTTACTATATATGAATTTTCCTTAAAATGTTCGTAGTAGAGATGAAGTAAACTATCATTATTAGGAGGAATTATTATGTCAAACTCTCAAACTATAGATAGGCTCGAACAGCAAATGTTCTTAGATGTTATCCGTGAACGTCGATCTGTTCGTACATTTGATCCAACAGTGCGGATCTCACGCGAAGAAATGACCGAAATGCTGGAGCTAGCAACGTTGGCTCCTTCGTCTTCGAACCTGCAACCATGGCGGTTTCTAGTCATCGATAAACTGGAGTTAAAGAAAAAGCTTTTGCCAATCGCGTTTAACCAACAACAAGTAGTCGAAGCTTCTGCCGTTATTGCTGTGCTTGGCGATGTGGAAAGCTACAAAAATGCCGAAAAAATTTATGGACAGGCAGTTGAAGCAGGCTTTATGCCGGCTGATACGGCTAAATCATTCATCGAACGAACAGTTGGCATGTACTCAAACTTGCCGCCTGAAGTGGCTCGTCAAATCGTATATACTGATGGAGGCCTTATCTCGATGCAGCTCATGCTTGTCGCCCGATCCAAAGGTTACGACACTGTTCCGATGGGAGGGTACGATAAAGCGAAGTTCGTAGAAGCTTTCGGAATTTCCGAACAATTTGTGCCGGTTATGCTCATTGCAATTGGGAAAGCAACAAAACCAGGACATCCTACTACACGTCTTCCTATTGAGGATGTAGCGTTCTTTAACGAATTGCCATCAGAATGAATCTCCCCATCACTAAAGCGAGGGGTTTCATAAAATGATAATACAAAAGAAACGAAGTATTTAAAATCAAAATAAAAAACTTTATTCTAACCCCGTTCTTTCTTAGAACGGGGTTAGAAGTGTTGAGGTACTACTTTTGACTAACTTTGTGACTTCTATGAAGTAGATAGCAACTAGAACCTTTCCCGTGACCATGTTCGTGAAAAAGCAAGTGAGGCTTAATAGTCTATTTAAAAATCATATAGAATAAGTATTAAAGAAAATGTAATTGAAAAGTGGGATTACAAGACTAATAGAAGATTTAGATTAAACGATAGGTAGAGGGGGACATAAAATGGAAGTAATCGTCTTAGCTGCTGGATATTCCAGCCGAGCGAATACATTTAAAATGACATTGCCTCTGGGGGAAATGTCCATATTGGAGCATACCTTATCTAAATTTGAAGGATTATGCAGCAGGGTCATCGTCGTAGCTGGATTTCAAGCGGAACTCATCCAAGAGGAAATGGCAAAAATCAGCAGTAAAAATGCCTATTCATTTCAGATCAAGTTTGTTCATAATGAAGACTTTAACAATGGAATGTTTAGTTCCATTCAAAAGGGCTGTAACGAAGTAACTGAACCAAGCTTCTTTATAACACCAGGAGATTGTCCGCTTGTTAAAAAAGAGACCGTTCAGCTAATATCAGAACACAAAGGGAACGTCGTTATTCCCAGCTTTCATTATAAAGGCGGTCATCCCATCAAATTATCAAGTGAAGTGAAACAGAAAATTCTCGAAACCAATCCAGAAAGCAATTTGCGTGCGGTCCTGGGCGGTTTCGAAAAAATGTACATAAATGTAGATGACCCGGGAGTAATAATGGATGTTGATACACTGGAGGATTACCAAAAAGCCTTAGATTATTATAAAGGATGATATATTTCGATACAGACTCCAGATTTGATATCTTTAAATGAATTAAAATTATTTTTTTATTGATCAATTTATAACTTTTATAGTTTAAGTTTCTAGAGCATTTCTTTGTAATAGGAATGCTTTTTATCTTTGTCTAAAATTAATAATTGTTTCACAACAAAAATATTATTAAAAATAATAAAAATTTATTGAAAAACGATAAAAAATGTATTAAAATCCAATTAACAATAAATTAGCGAGGTGCTTTTATGAAAAGAGGAACAACATTATTTTTAAAGATAGCTGATATTCTTATTGGAATTCCGGTTCTTGCTTTGTGTATCTTTTTGGTGCCTGAGATAGGGAATGTTGTAGCAAAATTGCTTCCAGAGTTTGCTTATATAAAATATCTCGTTTCCATCGTTTTTTATGCATCGGCGATTCCTTTTTACTTTGCTTTGTATCAGGCTTTCAAACTATTACGTTATATTGACAAAAATAAAGCCTTCTCGCAAATTTCTGTAATAGCTTTAAAGAAAATCAAAAACTGTGCCATCACAATCAGTATCTTGCATGTACTAGTCTTGCCGTTTTTCTATCTCTTTGCGGAGAAAGACGACGCCCCAGGAGTCATCTTTGTCGGATTGGTTGTACCTTTTGCTTCCATGGTGATTGCAGTTTTTGCTGCTGTTCTTCAAAAGCTTTTAAAAGAAGCGATTGATATAAAATCAGATAATGATTTAACGGTATAAGGCAAAAACATAGCAAATATAATCAGGATCAAAGTGATGCTGACTAAAAGAAAAATAAAGGTAATTGATTTGAAAACGTAAGGAACGCATGGACATTATTAGAGAGGTGTTTTCTATGAACCGAGGAGCAACTTTTTTCCTAAAGGGAGTTATTCTTCTTATTGGAATTGTGGCAATTGCATTGTGTATATTTTGGGCGCCTGAGATAGCCAGTAGAGATGCAGAAGCGCATCCAGAGACTGCTTACTTGCAATATCCCTTTTTACTATCAGCTTATTTATTATCTATTCCATTTTTCATCGCGCTGTATAAAGCATTTAAACTATTAATTTACATTGATAAAAACAAGGCTTTCTCTGAATTATCTGTTAGAGCTTTGAAGGTTATCAAGTGCTGTGCCATCACAATCAGTGCCTTGATTGTTGCAGGAATTATATTTGTCGCTATATATATGGAAGGTGACAGAGCAGGTGTCATAGCAATGGGATTATATTCGACCTTTGCTTTAAGCGTAATCGCAACCTTTGCTGGTGTCCTCCAAAGGCTTGTACATGAAGTCGTAGAAATAAAATCTGAAAATGATTTAATAGTGTGAGGTGGATAACTTGGCAATTATAATCAATATTGATGTGATGCTGGCTAAAAGGAAAATGAGCGTAACTGAACTTTCGGAGAGGGTTGGGATTACAATGGCGAACCTTTCCATTCTGAAAAACGGGAAAGCAAAAGCGATTCGTTTTTCAACATTAGAAGCGATATGTAAGGCTTTGGATTGTCAACCGGGAGATATTTTAGAGTACAAAAGCGATGAAGAGACTTAAAAATACGGATTGATTATGGCTAACGGGCAGAATAGATAGTGGAAATAATAAAAGTGATCAATGCGGCTTTAGCTCTATATTCAATAGGGCTAAGGCCGTTTCATCGTTTTTGAAAGCTATTATGATTATAGGAACTTTAAAGATTTAACAGAGGATTATTAAATTCCTTTATAATTATAACAAACAAAAAATAGATTATTTAAGGATGGCTGATAACTTGAAAACAAAAGCTAAATATCAAACTTGGATTCGAATTTACAAACTACTTATTTTTTTGGTTATTTCACTCATTCTTCTCTTGGTTACATTTTTACAGGTTAATTTATATCTGCGAGTCCTGTCAGGGATTTTAGCGTTGCCTTTTATTTATATAGCATTTATACTTTCTTATTCTGTTTACCAATTCGCAGCATTTGGGGGGAATTATCAGTCAAAAATACATGATTTAATTGTTGCCAAGGTGAATTTGGATGGAAAAGGAAAAATACTAGATATAGGAACAGGCAGTGGTTCACTGATTATTAAACTGGCAATGACTTTTCCTAAGTCCTTTTTAACTGGAATTGATTATTGGGGCGGGAATTGGGAATATTCGAAAGCTCAATGCCAACAAAATGCTGAAATAGAAGGGGTCTCTGATAGGATTGATTTTCTGAAAGCAAGTGCTGCAGAGCTCCCTTTTAATGATGATGATTTTGATGTAATTGTAAGTTGTCTAACATTTCATGAAGTAAAAGATAGAAGAAATAAAACTGAAGTAATTAAAGAGGCATTAAGAGTGTTAAAACCTGGTGGTGAATTTGTCTTCTTAGATTTGTTTATGGATGAAAAAATATTTGTGGATGAAAAAGAGCTCTTAAAAGTCTTAAAGAACCATGGTGTATCTGAAATGAATGGCTACAAACTTGCTAAAGTAATGAAATTGCCAAAGCTGTTATTAAACAAAAAAGTATTAGGAAATGCAATGATTTTGAGTGGAAGAAAATAAGTGAATACTAATTTGCTTGTGAAAATAGCAATGTCTTTTCTATTATAACGGTAACTACTAAATTTAGGAATTCATTTCCCGGTTTTGGGTTCCTTTATTTTAGCTGTTGGGTTTTTGGGAATATGCCCTTCTGCATGAGACCATCGAAATAAAGATTTCATAAAACGAATTCGATGAGCCAAACTTGCAGGCTTATGGACTTCACTTGATTTTGCTAAATAAGCTTTTAATTGAATTGATCCGTAGTGAGCGTATCAAGTTGAACATCATTAAAAAAGCGTATAAGTAAGCCGGACTGTAGTTTTTATGCTTTTAATGTTTGCGTCGAAAAGCCTTTAAGACGTTTATCAGATTCATACGTTTCCCATCCTTGAGATAATAACAAGTTCATCTCTCCCCAAAAAATTCTTTTTTTCAGGAATTATTGACCTGTTTCACGAAATTGAAACCGCACGCAGTTCTAATTAAGCTAAAAGGGCAGGTTAATTGAATAAGCAAATAAATCATAAAGGAGACTACCTGTTTTTTCTAAGGTAATCTCCCTTTTTCATCGAAGGATTTACTTTTTCAAACCAGCTGCAAAGAAGGGTCCATTAACTGTTATGGTTGATAGGATTTGAGCCATTTCTTGAGGAGATTCTTTCCTGCCACTATTCAACCATTGTTGAATTACTCCTATATGTGCAGACGAAATGTAAGAAGCTAAATATTGTCCTGGCACAAGTAAATTTTCCTCCTTAATAAGTGCGTTTGGATCATTTCCAAACAGCGTTTTCCACATAAAATCTTTCAGCCTTGTTTGAAAGGTTAAATCGCCTTTTGGACCTAACACAGCTTTCATAAAACCACTATTTTCATTAAGAAACTCAAATATTAAAACTGCAAGGGAAAATGGTGTTGCAGTCGATGAGTTAGTTTCAAGTGCAGCAATAACACCTGGTAAGTTCTTTTTTGCAAGTCTGGACATCTCAAGCATAATCTCTTCTTCGCATTTGGTGATTAAATCAAATTTGTCTTGATAGTGTGCATAAAATGTACCCCTATTAATTTTTGCTCTAGTTGTTATGTCCTTAACAGTAATGGTATCGAAACCATTTTCATCTATCAACTCAACTAGTGCATCTCGGATTGATTCTTTTGTCCGAATGACCCGTAAATCCGTATTACTATCTCGCAAGCTACTTCCTCCTTAATTTTATCCAACACATTTATTAAAGATGTTCCATAACCAACACATCTGCCATTTTTGATTATTGAAACAGAACTTGATTTCACTTTATAATTTGAATGTAATAAACAACAAGTTGTTCATTATTATAACGCAAAACCAAGGAGGATAAAAAATATGTTCAAAAACAAACTGGTATTGCTGTCACCAATCATTGCATTGGCTGTTATTTTTATTTTTTCACTAACATTATTTCCATCAGTACAGCCACAACCCAAAAATCTGCCTATTGCAATCGTAAATGAGGATGAGGGAGTGCAAATCCCTAATCAACCTGAAATGAATATGGGTAAAACCATCGTTGAAGCGATGCAAAAAAATTCAAAAGCAACAACAGATGAAGACACTGCTGTAAAATGGGTTGAAGTAATAACAGCAGAGGAAGCACAAAAAGGAATGGATAATCAAAAATATTATGCAGCATTGGTCATTCCGAAGGATTTCAGTGCTAAGCAGGCATCATTAAGGACACAAGCACCTTCTTCACCTGAAGTTCAAATATATATCAATCAGGGAATGAATACAGCAGCTTCAACGATGGCAGGACAGGTCTTGAATGGAGTAGTTGACAATATGAACAATAAAATTCGTACCCAACTACTTGATGGTTTTGAAAAACAAGGTGCAACTTTAACAGCAAAACAAGCTGCAAGTTTAGCAACTCCTATTTCAAAAACAGTCACAAATGTTAATGAAATTGGTACTAATAGTGCAAGCGGAAATTCTCCTGTTTCCTTATTTCAGCCATTATGGATAGGAAGCTTGGCAGGTGCTGCTATTATCTTTATCGCTGTTAGTAAATTATCAATTACAAATCGGAAAGAGAACCTTATCGCAAAGATAGGACAGATTTTAATAGGTGTGGTCGTTTCCCTTGTCGTTGGATTTGGTTTAACTTGGCTGGCAGGTGATATGGTAGGACTCCATATTCCACAGTTTACGGACACAGCTTTATTCCTTTCGATTACTTCCTTTTGCTTTTTCCTAATGATTTCAGCGGTACTTTCGTGTTTGGGAATCAGAAGTATCGGTATTTTTGCCTTATTGTTATTCTTTGGGGCACCATTGCTTTCTATGGCTCCAGAAATGATGTCTCCATTTTATCGAGATTGGATTTATTCTTGGTTACCAATGCGATTTATGATACAAGGTTTGCGTGATTTATTCTTCTTCGGTAAAGGATTAACTTGGAGTTCGTCCGTATCTACCCTTGTATGGATTGGAGCAGTAAGTATGGTAATCATACTAGCTTCTGCTTTAAAACTTAATTCAATAAAATACAAAACACAAAACCAAAAATTAGAGGGTTAACAATAAACAAGCCGTTTCCTTATGGGAAACGGCTTGTTTTAGCAAAAAGTTTGTGAATAAACGCACTTCAACTAACGGGCGTTGAACAAGCTAAAGGCAAAATTCATAATCATTATTTTGATCTTCCATTAAAGGGCGCTTTTCTTTAATAAGATTGGATCTTCTATAATCGTGCGCGATCATCTAATAAAGAATGTAAGTGTAACGTAAAAAATTGTTAGTATTCAGTTATGTTTTTGTTGACGAACGTACGTTCTGTAATTTAAAGTATATTTATGGGTAATAATGGTTGGTGGTTACTGCCACTTGGAAATTTCTTAAGCATTGTAAAAAAAGTTAGAACTAAGGAGCTGTTGAATGATGTCAATTAGTTTGAACCCGTATTTGTTTTTTGACGGTAACACGAGAGAAGCGGTCCATTTTTACGAGAAAGCGCTTGGCGGGAAAGTGATGGGTATCATGACGTACGGAGATATGCCGGCGGACCCGAATCATCCGTTGACGGATGACATGAAGGATCGCGTTATGCATGCACACTTGAAAGTCGGCGACGCGGATCTCATGTTCAGCGATACGTTCGCCGGCATGTCTTATCAGCCAGGCGATACGATTCAGATTGCCATCCATCCCAAAGAAGAGGCTAGAGCTAGAGAAATCTTCGCCGCTTTGGAAGACGGCGGACAAGTCATTATGCCCCTTCAGAAGACGGATTGGAGCCCCTTGTACGGGCAAGTAAAGGACAAGTTCGGCGTTACTTTCAACGTGAATGTCCCAGGAGAGCAACCGCAGTAATAGCAAACAGACTTCCGCTCCACCAACAAACAAAGCCTCCTGTTCGCGAATGGACAGGAGGCTTACTCAGTTGCAAATACAATGGTTGTGTGGCTAATGAGTAAATCATACGAGGCCAAGCTTCTTCAATAATCGTGCGCTTTTCTAGAACATGGAAAGCGTCTTTTTTATCGGGCCAGTTTGTTGAACAACACTTGGTAGTTAATTTAGATATTTATGTAAATAATTGAGATTGTCAAGGAATGTACTTAAAGTAACTGTCAGGTTAGTTGAACAAGAAATGATATAATATGGTATTAATTTGTATAATGGGAGTAGCTGTTCAAGGAGGTACAAAATGATTCAAATACACAAAAAGTCTGGTACTGTAATCATTGTAATACACGAAATTTATGGAATTAACCAACATATGCAGAGTTTTTGTGAATTATTATCAAAACAAAGTTTTGATGTCATTTGCCCAAATTTATTAGAACGAGAGACACCTTTCGATTATTTTCAAGAGGAAGTTGCTTATCGTAATTTTATGGATAACGTTGGATTCGCTTACGCTATGCATAAAATAAAAGATATATTATCAGATGTTAAAGATGAATACGAAAAAATATTTATCATTGGATTTAGTGTAGGGGCAACTGTTGCTTGGTTGTGTAGTGACGAAGAATGTGTCGATGGAGTAGTTGGATACTATGGTTCACGTATTAGGAATTATGTGGAATTAACACCACAATGTCCTACAATGCTATTCTTTCCGCAAGAAGAAAAATCATTTAATGTGGACGAGTTAATTTCAACTTTAGAAAATATCGAAATACATAAATTTAACGGAAAACACGGATTCAGTGACCCTTACTCTCCACAATATAATGAAAAATCAGCACAAAAAGCATTTAGTGAAATGGTGAATTTTTTAATGAACCATTAATTAAATATATAGAGGTGTTATTAAGATAACGGGTGCTAATGCTCAAGAAGGATCGCTGCGGCGGTCTATTTTTTCTTCCACTAACGAAGCCGGTTTGTTGAAGAAGGAAAAAAGAAACTTTTGTTGAATATTAGGTTAAATTCGATGAAAGGAGAGAATCGTCTATTCATGGAATTATCAATGTCTCAATTATTGGCTTTAGAGAAGATTACAAGGTATGCAAGGAACAATAGACATGAAGCTAAAGAAACAATTAATCACATACTTAAAATGTCTAATATCTCGGATAAAATATTTGAAAATGCTGTTGTTAAAATAAAGGCTCACGCAAAGATAGGATTACATTTTCATCCAGATAGACCAGATTCAACTATGAAATGCGTTGCGGAAGCACTGTTGGAGCAGGGAATATATAAGAGCCAGTTTGAAACATTTATATCTAATGGCAGCGTATCCGCATACCCAGGTGGGGAACGCGATCTTTGGGAGAAGAGAATTTTTGGTGGAGCATATCAACTGGAGGGCACAACCAATAACCAACGTCCTAAATATGGGGCACTAAATTTGATGTTGCACCCAGATGGACCTGCTCCACGTTTTGGATCATGCTATTTTCTTCTATCCCCCAAGGTTTCATATCGTTCCACTTACACCTATTTAGATTCGCATCAAGACCCAAAAGAAAAGGGTACCAATAAAGAGTTTGACCTCATTTTGGCTGCACTCTTGGAAGAGGCGTTCTTAAGAGATTTTGCAATTGGCGAAAGAAATCTGACACCAGCAAGTTTAATCAATCATTTGCTGGTTAATCTTGAAAGACCATTTACGGACCCAGCAAACAAAGAGCCTAACCGCAATCTTAATCACTATATTGAAGCCCAGGTTCATGGTGATATATCACTCAAAGAAGACGTGGAAGTGCTTGTTGCAGATCCTTCTTTCAAGGAAACTTATGTAGGGAGAATCTTGGAACAAATATGCCATAAGTATTCCATTGATCTGTATTGGCACAGGGGCTTTGCTCTTATGGTAGATGAAGTTCCTTCTGATTTTAGAGGTCCATCAATGCCTTCCTTGGCAAAACGCATTGCACAAAATAATTTTATCGATGCAAAGATAATTGGATCTGCCGTAAGGGATTTAAACCGCAATCCTGAAACTTGGAGTGATCGCGGAACTTATAAGGAGGTACTTCAGGAATTAAAACTATTGTGGCACGTTTTAGTGAGATATGGTAAGCAAAATCCGACATTGAAATAAAGGTGAATTACGAATGCGATTCTTCAATAGGAAGGTCGCTCGGGAAAAAAGTAGGGGGTTAATTCAACTAACGCATGCTTTACTTGTTGCCACTCGTAAGTTCTCCCAAGAGATTAGGCATCATATTATATTTTAAATAGTATTTTACTGATTTATATAGCTATTTCATCACATATTCCTATGATTTGTTTCTTTAAAATTATTATCTTTAAAAAATATTGACAAATTTACTTCTCATCCGTATAGTATTGGATATTATAAAAAATATTCAGATATAATTTTCAAAACGCAAAGATCAGGAGTAGTAAAAGCTCATTATTCGGTAAAGAGAGCTGCGGGTTGGTGCAACGCAGTCCAATGATACTTTGAACTTGCCTGGGAGTGGTAAAGCGAAAGATTAGAGTTAATCTATTCTCTGGTTTTAACGATTGACCTTCGTTACAAGGTTTTTAAAGCAGGGTTCGGAAAGAGCCAATAAGAGTGGTACCGCGGTAAGCTTATGGCATATCGTCTCTTTCTTCNNGAAGAAAGAGACGATATGCCTTTTATGATTTTTTGGGAGGTTAGGATATGGAAACGGACAAACGGAATTTACAGAGGACAATGACTTCAAGGCATATTACGATGATGGCATTAGGCGGTGCAATTGGGGCAGGTTTATTTAAAGGAAGCAGTTCAGCAATTGATATGGCAGGCCCATCCGTATTAATTGCTTACTTGATAGGGGGCATCATCCTATTATTCATCATGCAAGGTTTAGCTGAAATGGCTGTGCGTAATAGCGGTGCAAGAACATTCAGGGATCTTGTCCAATCTATTTTAGGAAAGTATCCTGCCTATTTCCTTGATTGGATCTATTGGAAAATGTGGGTATTGAACATCACGGCCGAATCAGTCGTTGCGGCTATTTTCATTCAATATTGGGTGCCTGAATATCCAATCTGGATACTGGCATTAGCTGTTTCGGTGTTAGTTACAGCAATCAACTTGCTATCAGTAAAGGTTTTTGCTGAAACGGAGTACTGGCTTGCTTTAATTAAAATTACCGTCATCATTGTGTTCATCATGGCTGGATTATTGTTGCTGCTCGTGACTTTTGGTGATCATACAGCAGTCGGTTTCTCTAACTTAACTGACCATGGCGGTTTCTTTCCGAATGGATTAACAGGTTTAATCACGGCGATGCTGGTGGTAATTTATTCATATGGCGGTACAGAAATTATCGGGGTCACATTGGCAGAAACGAAAAATCCCGAAAAAGTGGTTCCAAAAGCCGTTCGCAGTACATTGGTCAGGATCATTTCTTTCTATATCATTCCATTTTTCATCATCGTTAGTTTAATTCCTTGGAACGAAGTAAACGGGGTGCCTGAAAGTCCGTTTGTGATGGTCTTTCAAATGATAGGGATTCCAGGTGCTGACCATATTATGAACGCCGTTGTTCTAATAGCGATTATTTCATCGATGAACTCTGGATTGTATGGTTCATCCCGCGTTCTGTATACACAAGCCGTGGACGGTCGCATTCCGAAAATCTTTTCAAGTTTATCCAAGAAGAAAGTTCCTGTTTACGCAATATTAATGTGTACTTCCACTTTATTTGGCGGTGTACTGATTTCCTTATTTGCTGGAAGCAAGACCTTCGATTTCCTGATGGGATCGCTGGGATATACCGTATTATTCATCTGGTTGATCATTGCCTTCGCCCATTTGAAATCACGTAAACAACAGCCCGGAAAAACAAGTGCCTATTCAGTTAAATGGTTCCCGTATACGACTTGGGCTGCGATCATCGCTTTAATTACGATCCTGATCGGAATCATTTTCACGACATCCATCATCGTAACGATCATTACACTTTGCATCTACATCTTTATTACCTTAACGTATGTATGGAAAAGACGCCTTAACAAAATCTAGCAGAAGTGATAATTAATAATAATTGAAATAGGTGGTTATAGTCATCAGCCTTACTTAAGGCAGCTAATGCAGCCACTACACTCATGCTAGACATGTTCTTCAATTAACGGGTGCTTGAGTAAAAAACCAGAGCTGTCATTTAGGCAGCTTTTCTTGTTTCACTAACGGGGCAGGTTAGTAGAATAAGCAATCGTTTTTTAAAGAGTAGAAGTAGTAATTTAATATCCGAATTTGTGAGAACTAGTAATTCAATCCTAGATATTACTGTGAATTCTAATCTTTCGATATATAATAACTACGAGGAGGTTGGTAACATGAAAGCAATTCAAGTTACACAATTTGGTGGACCTGAGAAATTAGTATATACAGACGTTGAGGATGTAGTAGCAGGAAAGGGAGAGGTATGTGTTCGTTTATATGCGGCGGGTGTCAATCCGAGTGATACTTACACATTAACAGGTACATATGCGTTTTGTATACCTCAGTTGCCTTATACCCCAGGCTTAGACGGTGCAGGGATTGTGGAGTCTATTGGAGGAGGAGTCACAAATGTTCGCGTTGGTGATCGTGTATTTATTGCATCCTTAATGCAAAGTAAAAGTCCAGGCACATTTGCACAAAAAATAGTATGTGATGCAACTTTGGTTCATTCATTACCAGACCATGTATCTTTTGAACAAGGTGCAGCATTAGGAGTACCTGCATCGACTGCATATCGTGCATTATTTCAACGTGCCTGTCTGAAGCCTGGTCAAACCGTATTTATTCATGGAGCCAGTGGTGGGGTTGGATTACAGGTTGTGCAAATGGCGAAATCTCACGGTGCTAAAGTGATTGGAACAGCAAGTAAATCAGAGGGTAAAAAAATGGTTCAGCAAGCTGGCGCAGATGTTGTCATTGATCATGTGACAGAAGCAACGATTGAAGATGTGTTAGCCTTAACTGATGGCAATGGACCTGATGTAATTATTGAGTTTTTAGCAAATATTAATTTAGAAACAGATTTAAAGCTGATTGCACCATTTGGTAAAATTGTAATAGTTGGAAATCGTGGTTCCATAGAAATAAATCCACGTCTTGCAATGCAAAAGGAATGTGATATTTTAGCAACAGCCCTTTGGAACGCACCAAAAGATGAATATGAACAAAGCATTCATGGTGTAATTGGCATGCTAAAAAGTGGCGCACTTAGTCCGATTATTGGTACAACTTTGCCACTCCAGCAAGCATCGCAGGGCTTTGAACAGCTAGCAAAAGGTATAGGAAATGGTAAACTTGTTTTAACAATTGACTAATTATTCTGCATGATTATTAATAGACTCATTCAAAAGCTTTATTAAAAAGTGCTATATTGAAAGATTGTGAAAACTTGTACTTAAAGTAACGGGTGCAAGAGTTTAAAATTGGGATTGCTGTGCAATCCCTTTACTTGTTGTACTAACGTAAGCAGTTTAGTTGAATAAAGAATGTCGCTGCCTGTCCCATACAAAGACCTTTTAACCATTATAGAAATGCTTAATGATGGTTTCACAACAAACGCTCAGAATTAGCTTCTGAGCGTCTGATTCCTTGAATCCAAAACATTTGCCGTTATAAATGGATATAATTTAAAATAAAATAGCATCGAGTGAATATTGTCCTGCACCCGTAAGAGCTACACCAATTGCTACAACTAATACAGCAAGACAGTATTCATATCCACCCTTTGTAATCCAGTAACCATTTGGTCCGTGGACTTTTAAAATCCCTACTACCATTGTTCCAGCAATCACAATACCTGCAAGAGGGGTAAGTAACCCTAACGCAAACATAGCTCCACCTATTAATTCCGATAGGCTAGCGAGTAACGCCATTGTTACCCCTGGTCTTATTCCCAATTTTTCAAAATGCTCCCCAGTTACTTTTAAACCACCGCCGCCACCAAAGCCGAATAACTTTTGGGCTCCGTGAGCTATGAATGACAATCCAATTACTAAGCGTATTAACAATAAACCTAACCCTATCATCTTTTGCTCCTTTAATTATCTTTATTTAATTTGTTCGTTGATGAGTTAATCAAATTCACTCAACTATTTCCATAAATCTTTAATCTACTGGAGTTTCGAATTTACCCTCCTGATAATCCCGATAAGCCTGTCGTATTTCTTCTTCTGAATTCATTACGAAAGGTCCATATGCTACTACAGGTTCTCTGAGAGGTTCACCTGCAAAAAGAACAAGTCGTAATTTTTCGTTTGCAGAAATGTGAATACTGCTCATTTCCCCATCATTTACGGAACCTAGCCACATTGCTTGCCCTTTTTTCGCCTCAACTTTATTTTCACCAAATGTTCCACTTCCTTCTAATACATAAATATAGCCATTATAGGTACCAGGAAGGTCTTGACTAATGGATGCTCCTTCTTCCAACACCATTTCTACAAACGTGACAGGTGCGTAATTCAGGGTGTTCGATACAACATCTCCAGACGAACCTGAATATACTCGAATTAAGGCACCGTTCTCTTGACGAACAGGCATATCTTTTGTGTGCATATTTTGATAACGGGGTTTTACCATTTTATATTTACGAGGTAGATTAACCCAAAGCTGAAGAAGATGAACTGTTTCACCGTCAAGTGGTGATTCATTATGGATCACTCCTCTACCAGCAGTCATAAATTGAAGGTCCCCTTTTTCTAGGATTCCACCCTCCCCCGTAGCATTGTCATAATGATTAAGCCTTCCGTCAATGATAAATGTTAAGGTCTCTATACCACGATGGGGATGCTCACTAAATGCTCCTTTTTGAAATTTATCTTCCATTAGTAATAAGAACGGGTCATAATCTACCCAGTTGCCAGGTGCAAGGATAGACTTGCGGTATGAATGTTGCTTATTTTTTGTTCGGTTACTGTCCATACTTTTTTTATTTCACGACGTTTAATATTATTTGCCCCCTTTTCATAATCATAATAAACCATTAAAATCAATTATATAAGTATGCACTTTAAAGATATATAGTATGTAAAAAGATACTATTGGAGGTAAAGATGAAAATAAAACCTGAATATTGTAAAGTACACGATGCTCTTTCCATCTTGGTTGGGAAATGGAAGCCTATCATCTTATTGTATCTAATGTCGGAAGGCACAATGAGATATGGAGAATTAAAAAAAGCACTTGTAGGCATTACCCCCAAAATGCTAACAAATCAATTACGAGAACTAGAGGAGGAGGGGCTCATAAGTCGAGAGGTATATCGTGAAGTCCCACCTAAAGTGGAATATTCTATAACCGAATATGGAATGACATTGAAGCCGATTTTAGATTCAATGCACGAATGGTGTATGGAACATAAAAAGAAAAAATTGAAAAATACAATGGATTAACATTTCCTTCCTTGTGATAATGAATACATAAATACATTTTCTGAATTTTGTTCTTCAACTAACAGATACCCAAGGTAAGAATCGATTTGATGAAAGAATTAAAACTTTTATAAAGGACAATGGACGATTAACAGTAGTACAAATTGAATCGGATGATGTTGGTGGATTAAAGATATCTTTTCTGATGGATATGTACTTGAGGCTTTTCCAGATAGTTCAGAGGAAGATGAACAAAGTGAACACTGGAGGTTCTTTAACAGAAAAGATAATAGTTCACATTTTGTTTTACTGGAAAGGGAATCGAAAAGGTTTGAACTTGAACAACATTGTGAAGAAATGTACTTACACTAACGGGGTGCTTTACTTCAATGGTGGTAAGGCATTTTCTTATTCAAGTAACTTAGCAGGTTAGTGGAATAACACAAATGGGTGATTATGGTATAATTGGATTTTGAGGGGGTGTCTATAGAGCATAGTTCTCCAAGCATTTATTTGCTCAGTAATAATTCACGTAACTTATTTTTCCAGTATATTTTTAGTAGTTTATATAAAAACGTGCCTTTATAAACCTGATATTGCAAGTGAGTGGGATAAAATAGATACACTTCAAAATGAAGTAGCGTTTGGTATGGTCATTTCTCCTGTTCTTTCTCTATTAACATTTATAGGAGTGGCTGTTATTTGCGGAATTATTATATTATTGTATAAAAGATTGTTGAACTAACTGGGCGATGCTTCAATAATGAAGGTTTGCTTGTTTTTTTACAAATAAAGCAGCATGTTTATTTAGTTACAAGGGCTTGAATTCCGTGTTAGAACTTTATTATTAGATATTTTATATAGTGGGGATAATACCACTTCAATTAAAGAAAATTTGCATGTTGACAAAAAAGGGGGCAATACAAGATGAGTGAAGCAATCAATTTACATAGAAGTGCAATAAACATGTTGATGGCGACAAGCCGGACCTTCTTTATTCCTATTAGTCATCTACCGTCAGGATTACAAGAAGCTGTTACATCCGCTTACTTATGCATGCGAGCTATTGACGAGATTGAAGACCACCCCCAACTCCGATTGGATTCCAAACATAATCTATTACATTCAATCAGCTCGCTCTTGAAAAACCCCTTCAATAATAAGGAGTTAATGGCTTTATTTCACCCATACCACTCCCTCCTACCGGAGGTTACCTTACGATTTGGCGATTGGATAAATCTTTGTCCACCGACAATTGTAGAGAATATTTCGAATGCCACATCTACTATGGCGAAGGGGATGGCAGACTGGGCTTTAAAAGAGTGGCGGATTAAGAATGAAGAAGATTTGAATGAATACACATTCTACGTTGCAGGTTTGGTAGGAGTTATGCTCTCTGATATTTGGAAGTGGTATGATGCTGTTGAAACGGACAGGGAACTATCTATAGCCTTTGGTCGTGGCTTACAGTCTGTCAATATTCTTCGCAATCGTTCTGAAGATTTAGAACGCGGTGTTGATTTCTTTCCCGATGGATGGGAGTTAGAAGATATGTTTATGTACGCCCGACGTAACCTAGCATTGGCTGACGTTTATTTAGAGGATATTAAACCCGGTCCGATCCTTAATTTTTGTAAAATCCCGATAGCACTTGCTCATGGTACACTTGATGCTTTAACAGAAGGGAAGGAAAAAATGAGTAGAGCTGCCGTAACTCAAATTGTTAGTAAAGTAATAAATAGAAAATAAGATTCTACAATATATATTTTTATCTGTGTCCTTTTTATTTTGACTAACGGATAGAATGAGGAACCCCTCAAATGGAAAAACGAAAGAAACTTTTGAGGAATATTCTAAGTTAATAATTTAACAAATATTCTTTTCAATTAAAAAATTTTTCCCTTGTTAGACTAAAGGGTGCTTTCCTTAAGAAATGGCTGCCAAAAACGGTAGCCTTTTTCTTATTGAGCTAACGTAGCAGCTTAGTTGAGGAAGGAATTGTTCATTAACGTCGTATTTGACACAAATTGCGAAAAAAATGAACTGTACTATGAAGACAGTTCAATTAATAAGTATTTTATTTTTTAAGTGGGGAAATGACATTGTTATAAAAAAATCTTTCCCATTTAGCCAACAAACCGTTTCCATTTTCACCACGTTGTATTTTCATTTCGTGGTTCTTATGAAATTTTGCTATTCGTTTATTATGTTCCTTTTGCCATTGATGGAGAGCAACTTGTTTCATTTTTATTTCTCCTCTCGTTTAATACCCTAATTATATAGGTCTGGTTGAAAATTACAAAGTAAATTTAGACTTAAACTGTGTAACAGCGAAATGGAGCCCAATAGGGAAAAACAGGTATTGATCCTGGACTTAAATAATATTTGGTATGTCCAATTATATAGTAATTATAAGGGGGGCTACCCATAATAGGCAGACCCCAGTTTCCAAAAAGGGGAGCAGGAAAGCCTTGATATATGACACTATCCGTACCGGTAATAACAACAGGCATTAGATCACAACTTTCTAAGGGTTTTATATATTTTATGACTTTAAAAAATTACAGGTGATTGTTTTTTGAGTCCCTAGGTAGCTATTAATAAAGGGGCTTTTACTACGCAGTTCGAACAAAATGTGTAAAAAAAGTTGCTTGTTAATTTAACCAGGTGCAAGGTATACATTGGGATAGCTGTAGTGATCCCTTTTTTATTGCACTAACGATGCAGGATAGTTGAATAAGAAGATGCATTTTATTTAGCAAAAGAGGACACGTTATATATAAGTTGATACTGAAAGGACTTATAAAATGGTTAAAGTGGTTATTTGGTCTATATTTATTATTCCTTGGATTTCTTTGATCTTTTTAGACCGTTCAGCAATTCGAAGATATATGCCTGTTGCTCTATTTGCCACAGTGCTCAACACTATATTGGCACAAATGGCTTGGACATATAACTGGTGGAAATTTAAAGAGACTCTTTTTAGCTGGGACAAAATAGCACCATTATTTACTGTATATAGCATATTCCTAGTTGGGACAATATGGATATTTTATTTTACATTTCGTAAATTTTGGATATATATTATTGTTAATTTAATAATCGATCTCTTCTACGGGATAGGTCTTACTAAAATGTTAAACAAGCTAGAGATAAGAGAAACTGGTAGTTTCTCTCCACTCAAAAATCTTTTGACAATGACAATACTAGCCGTCATTCTATATCTTTATCAGTTATGGCAGGAAGATATCTATGATCAGGAAAAAGTTAAGTAAAATTCATTAGATTCCTTTTATAAAGAAGGACTTTTCTTCAACTACCGGGGTGCTTATATATAACAAAGGGTTGCGGTAAGCAGCTCTTTTTTCTTGTTCCACTAACAAAGCAGGTTAGTTGAACAATGATGTAAGTTACATGTTTGAAGCAAATGAGGACAAAAAAGAAAAACCGTTCAGTTGTCTGAACGGAGAAAGTTGAATTAGGAGTGTTAATAAATGAAATTTAAATCCCTGTTTTAACGCCAAAACCTAGTAAAATTAAGCCAGTTGATTTTTGGAATACTTTCTGGAATTTGGAGTTATTCAACCATTTTTTTGCGTAATCAATTACATAAACAAGGGTTAGAAACCACAATACAGCAAGTAAAGTAAGGATTGATGCTAACACTATCAATTGCTGATTTACATTTCCGTTCAAATCAATAAATTGAGGCATGACAGTTATATAAACCAAAACAGTCTTTGGATTAAAAACATTACTAAGTAATGCTTGCATAAAGGACTCTTTATTATGCCGACTTGAAGAATTGGTAGGTGCATTCGCTTGTGCTTGAATTTCCTCTAAAGAAAACACACTTTTAGCAAAAAAACTTTTTATACCCAAATAAATTAAGTAAGCGGCCCCCAAATATTTGATTGTACTAAAAAGAATTACAGACTTTGCAATGACAACAGATAATCCAAGAATAGCAATAAGCGTCCAAAAAGAAAGTCCCGTTACCATTCCGAGAACCGTATAACGTCCAGCTTTTGGACCATATCTGAGCGTGTTTTTCACCAGGAGCATAGTATCTGCTCCTGGTATAACAACCATCATTGCAGCAATTGAAATGTATGTTAGTAAGCTATCCATGTTGTTTCTCCCTTTCCTTTCCAATAGTGACTACCAAAGTAACTACTTATATGAGTATATCAGAAGCATTTGGAAATAATCAACAGATTTTGATAAAATATTAGTTACTAAGGTAGCGACTAATATTATGTTGGAGGGTTTATGAAAGAAATCATTTTTGAAACATTAAAGAATCTAAATTTTACCGAATATGAAGTGAAAGCGTATCTTACCTTATTGGAGGAATCTCCATTAACTGGATATGCAGTAGCGAAAAATTCTGGTGTACCACGTTCAAGAATATATGAAGTTCTAGATAGTCTCGCCATACGAGGAGATATTCTGATTAGTCCTGGAAACACGCCACAGTATACTCCTGTTCCTGCAAAGGAGCTAATTAAAAACCGCCGAAGGGAAGCAGAAGAGAATTTTGAACTGGCAGAAAAATCATTAGCGGAGTTCGAACGTTCTGCAAATGACCGTGAAAATATCTGGAATATCACGGGACGTAATGAAATACTCGATAAGGTAAAAAATTGTATATTATCTGCAAAAAAAAGAATTCTCTTAGAGATTTGGAAAGAGGAATTCGAAGAATTGGAGTCTGAACTAAGGCAGGCAGCAAAAAGAGGGGTCAACGTAACAATTATTGCTTATGGGGAAATCGCCTCTGATTTTGCTAATGTTTACCTTCATTATATGGGTCATGAAATTACAGAAGAGTATGGTGGACGATGGATTGTTATTAGTGCAGATGATTCAGAAGTAGTAGCAGGTATTGTCTCGCTGGGGAAAGATAGCCGTGCAGCATGGACAAGGCATGTAGGTTTAGTCATGCCAATTACAGAAGTCATGATTCATGATTTGTATCTCATGGAAATTATGGAGAAACATAGAGAACTTTTAGAGGAAAGTTTTGGGGAAAACCTCGTGAATTTACGCCATAAATTCTCAATTCACTCAGATTTTAAAAAACATTATGTAAAATAAATTTGTACTATTGTCTGTTTTATACAACATAAGAAGAACAGCTTTCTTCATAGCAAATAGGCTGTTCTTGTTTAACTAACGGGTGCGATTGTTCAATTAGAGCAGTCGCTTTTCTTTTTCCACTAAGGGTCATGGTAGATTAGATTAAGGAGAAATCATCATAAGGTTTATTTCTACGTATCTGTATTTATCTTTATGTTCGCGAATATTAATTTACAGGGATAGGTTTCATGAAATTCGGCGGTTAGGAGGGATCGACTTGGATGTAATCGGAAAAAGTGTCATACGTAAAGAGGCGTGGGATAAAGTGACGGGCCGGGCGAAATACACAGATGATTACCAATCGATCGGGATGCTTTCTTGTAAAAAGGTCATCAGTCCATATGGGCACGCTAGGATTACTTCGGTTGAAACGACTGAAGCGTTAAAAATACCTGGAGTTAGGGCGATTATCGCAGGAAAAAATTTTCCTCTCACAGGTGAGGCGATTCGCGATCGCCCACCAATTGCTGTTGATAAAGTACGTTATCACGGGGAAGTAGTTGCATTAGTTGTCGCAGATACTCCAGATCAGGCTATGAAAGCAGCCTCACTGGTTAATGTGTCCTATGAATTATTGCCTGTAGTAAATTCACCAACACAAGCCTTCCAAAGGGATGCTCCCCTCGTCCATGAACATTTAGGCGAATATAAAAAGGAGGAAGATTCAGGTCCGGTTCCGGGAACAAACATAGCTCACCTTACGAAAATTAGAAAGGGCAATATGGATAAAGGATGGGCTGACAGTGAAATAACAGTAGAAGCAAGTTATTCCTTTGCTCCTTCCGACCATGCCGCAATGGAAACAAGATGTTCGACTTGTGAGATTTTACCAGATGGGACAATCAATATAACGACTTCTTCTCAGGCACCTTTTATGGTCAAAACACTTATAGCTGATTACTTTGGTGAGGATATAGGGAAAATTGTGGTTCACACGCCGTTTGTTGGAGGAGCCTACGGTGGAAAGGCACCCGTTCAGCTTGAAATACTTGCCTACTTAGCATCGAAGGCTGTTGGTGGCAGACCTGTAAAGGTTTTCAATACCCGTGAAGAGGATATCATTACATCTCCATGTCACATTGGCTTGGATGCAACAGTTAAAATTGGGACCGACCGTAAAGGGAACATTAAAGTGATGGAAATCCTTTATTTGTGGGATGGGGGTGCCTATTCCGATAAAGCGATTGATGTAACGAGATCAGGTGCAGTCGACTGCACAGGTCCCTACAATGTTGAGAATGTTTGGTGTGATTCGTACTGTATGTATACCAATCATCCTTATGCAACCCCATTTAGAGGATTTTCTCATTCCGAGCTTTCCTTTGTGGTTGAAAGAACAATGGACTTACTTTCTCAAAAACTGCAGATGGATCCGCTTGAGCTCCGTTATATAAATGCCATTAGGCCGGGAAATACGACTCCGACAAGGGTTCTTTTAAATAAAAGCAATTTAGGAAACTTACCACAATGTATTGTGAGAGTAAAAGAGTTAATCAAGTGGGACGAAGGTCCAATTAAAGTGATAGATGAACGTTTTGTTAGAGTAAAAGGCGTTAGCTGCAGCTGGAAAACGTCTACGATTGATACTAACGCTCCTTCAGGCGTTATATTAACATTTAATCGGGATGGAAGTATCAATTTAATGTCAGGTATTATCGAAATTGGAACAGGAACCAAAACTGTGCTTGCTCAAATTCTTGCTGAGAGACTAAAAATGGATATCGATGAAATTCATGTTCGAATGGAAGTGGATACCCAGACAACGCCAGAACATTTTAAGACCGTTGCTAGTAGGGGAACATTTATGGCAGGTAGGGCTACCTTAAATGCTGCAGACGATGTGATTAAGCAATTAAAAGAAGTGGCTTCATGTGTGTTAAGAGCACCTAAGGAAGATCTTGAAGTGGCGAATAGTCGGGTGTTTTTAAAAGATGATCCATCCATTGGGCTCCATTTTAAAGAAATTGGCTATGGTTATAAGTATCCAAATGGTAACGCTATTGGTGGTCAAATCATTGGCAGAGGAAATTATATATTACGTCATCTAACTCACTTGGATCCTGAAACTGGAGCAGGCAAGCCTGGTCCGGAATGGTCTGTTGCAGCATATGGTGTAGAGGTAGAATTCGACCGTAAAGATTATACTTATCGACTTGTTCATGCGGCGACGGTGCTGGACGCTGGCAGGGTGATGAATAAAAAAGCAGCATTAGGTCAGGTTATGGGGGCAATGAGTATGGGGTTAGCATTTGCTGGGAGGGAAACATTTTATTTTGATAAGTTAGGGAGGGTTTTGAATCCACAGCTTCGGACCTACCGCCCGCTCCGCTATGGAGAGAATCCTAATTACTTGGTTGATTTTGTTGAAACTCCACAGATTGATGCACCATATGGAGCTCGTGGAATAGGAGAACTAGGGTTAATGGGAATGCCTGGGGCCCTCGGGAACGCATTGTCCTTGGCCGCTGGTGTTTCGCTTCATAATCTTCCATTAATTCCAGAATTGATTTGGAAAGCAAAGGAGAATAAATAAAGTATATCCGATGGAAAGGTGTTCAGTATCATAGAACTGGCTGCCCAAAAAGCAGCCTTAGTTGAGGAAAGTTGTGAATAACATTTGCATAAAAACTCGCACATTTTTTTGTGCCGAGTTTTTGCATTTTTATATAACAAAAGCTATGTCAAAAAGTTTGTCATTTAAGCTTTAAATATAAAAAAGCACATCAAAAATCGAACTTTTTTTTCGTTATAATTATAGAAGATATGAGGACTTCAAGAGTGTAACGGTGTTAAGGGTAAATTTCCCTATCCAGGGTGATACTACTTTTATGTGAATAATATAATTACATTGGAGGAAATTAGAATGCCAAAAATTAATAGGGTAGCCTTGATTGGAACAGGTGCTGTAGGTTCAAGTTATGCCTTTGCATTAATCAATCAAGGAATTGTCGATGAACTTATTCTAATTGACATTAATTCAGAAAAAGCTGAAGCAGATGCAACTGATATGAATCATGGGATGATAGCTGCACCACATCCTACAGATGTTAAATACGGAACATATAATGATTGCCATGACGTTGATTTAGTTGTAATTTGTGCAGGTGTTGCTCAAAAGAAAGGGGAAACACGTTTAGACCTTGTTGATAAAAACTTAAAAATCTTCAAAGGGATTGTTGACAGTGTGATGGAAAGCGGGTTTGATGGAATCTTCTTGGTTGCAACAAATCCTGTTGATATTCTTTCTTATGCTGTATGGAAATACAGTGGGCTGCCTAAAGAAAGAGTTATCGGTTCTGGAACAATTCTTGACACAGCTCGATTACGTTACAACCTCGGACAATACTTTAATGTATCACCTAACAATGTTCATGCTTATATCATTGGAGAACATGGTGACAGTGAATTACCTGTTTATAGTACAGCCAGTGTAGCAAACACAAATATTCTTAAATTGATTGATAATAACAATGAATATTCATTTGAAGACTTAGATGCAATCTTTATTGATACAAGAGATGCAGCATACAAAATTATTGAAGGGAAAGGGGCAACATATTACGGAATAGCTATGGGGTTATTACGTATTACTAAAGCAATTTTTCGAAATGAAAATGCCATACTTCCTGTTTCAGCCTACTTAGATGGTCAATATGCTACTAAAGATGTTTACATAGGTGTACCTTGTGTGGTTAATAGAGAAGGTATTCAAAGCATTATTGAACTGGAACTAAGTAATAAAGAAAAAACACTATTCAATAACAGTGTTAAAACATTGAAAGGAGAGATTTTAGCCAAATACTTTGATATACAACTTTAATAATGGAACAAGAAATGGATGAGTTTCAAGTTACTGTAAGGTAAGATCTAGCTATTTTTTGAAAATTGAACTTTAACTCCTCTTCTTCCTAATATAATTATAGCATATTAAAAATGGTCAAAATAGACTGTTTTTTCTCATTTTCTACTGCTAAAATGCAATAGAACTTGAATTGGATGAGTGGGATAAATATATCAAAGAATCCAAAAGAAATATAATGGGTAGGAGAGATGTAGAATGAGTTCTTTGGTTCTCGGTTTTCAGGAAATGGAAAAAACACAGCTTTTGCTCGTTGGTGGAAAAGGTTTAAATTTAGGGGAATTATCAAAAATTCAAGGAATACAAGTACCAGAAGGATTTTCTGTTACAACAGTGGGATATCAAAAAGCCATCGAACAAAACGAAACGTTTCAAGCTTTGTTGGATCAATTAACAAAGCTAAAAGTAGAGGATCGAGATCAAATTGGTGAAATCAGCAGGAAAATTCGACAACTCATTATAGAAGTAGAAATTCCTTTAGACATTGCGTGCGCAGTTGCTCACTATCTCTCCCAGTTTGGCGATGAATATGCTTATGCAGTGCGTTCTAGTGCGACTGCTGAAGATTTACCACATGCCTCTTTTGCTGGTCAACACGACACCTTTTTAAATGTCATCGGAAAAGAAGCAATCTTACAGCATATCAGCAAATGCTGGGCTTCCCTATTTACAGATCGTGCGGTAATCTACCGTATGCAAAATGGATTTGACCACAGTCAAGTTTATTTATCGGTTATCGTTCAAAGGATGGTTTTCCCACAGGCTTCAGGGATTTTATTTACCGCTGATCCGATTACTTCTAACCGAAAGCTGCTATCAATCGATGCCAGTTTTGGACTTGGAGAAGCACTGGTCTCTGGCTTAGTATCTGCGGATTGTTATAAAGTACAGGAAGAGGAAATCGTCGATAAGAGGATAGCAACCAAAAAATTGGCTATCTATGGACGAAAAGAAGGCGGAACAGAGACCCAGCAAATCGATCCTGATCAGCAAAAGACTCAAACACTTACTGAACAACAAATATTACAACTAGCAAGCATCGGAAGACAGATCGAAGCTTATTTTGGTTGCCCACAAGATATCGAATGGTGTTTGGTTGATGATAAATTTTATATTGTCCAGAGTCGGCCAATCACTACGCTTTTCCCCATCCCTGAAGCGAATGATCAAGAAAATCACGTCTATGTATCTGTCGGTCATCAACAAATGATGACAGACCCTATAAAACCATTGGGATTGTCTTTTCACCTGTTAATAACTCCTGCACCTATGCGGAAAGCTGGTGGAAGGTTGTTTGTTGATGTCACACATCAACTGGCTTCGCCTGTCAGTAGAAACATTTTATTAAATGCTATGGGACAACACGATCCGCTCATGAAAGACGCACTTATGAACATCATTGAGCGTGGAGATTTTATAAAATCGTTACCAAATGATATTAAAGCACCGAGTCCCACTAGAGGCAATACAGATAAACTGGCACAAATCGAAAACAATCCATCAATCGTTTCTGATTTGATTAAGCGTAGTCAAACTTCGATTGAAGAGTTAAAACAAAACATCCAAACGAAATCAGGAATAGATTTATTTGATTTTATTCTAGAAGATATACAGGAATTAAAGAAGATTTTATTTGACCCACAAAGTTCAGCTGTATTTATGGCTGCTATAAATGCTTCATCATGGATCAATGAAAAAATGAACGAGTGGTTAGGTGAAAAAAACGCGGCGGACACGCTTTCTCAATCTGTACCAAATAATATTACTTCGGAAATGGGTCTAGCACTATTGGATGTCGCAGATGTGATTCGTCCTTATCCAGAAGTAATTGATTATTTACAACATGTAAAAGATGATAACTTTTTGGATGAACTAGTTAATTTTGATGTTGGACAGGAAGCTAGAAACGCTTTCAATGCTTTTCTCAACAAATACGGAATGCGATGTGCCGGAGAAATCGATATCACGAAAACTCGTTGGAGTGAAAAGCCTATTACTCTTGTCCCCATGATTCTCGGTAACATTAAAAACTTTGAGCCAAATGCTGGAAAGCGCAAATTCGAGCAAGGGCGACAAGAAGCTTTGGAAAAGGAACAAGAGTTATTGGACCGATTGAAACGATTACCGGATGGTGAACAAAAGGCCAAAGAAACAAAACGAATGATTGACCTAATCCGGAATTTCATCGGTTATCGGGAATATCCAAAATACGGCATGGTTAATCGCTACTTCGTTTATAAGCAGGCTTTACTGAAAGAAGCCGAACAACTCGTACAGACATGCGTTATTCATGAAAAAGAAGATATATACTATCTCACTTTTGAAGAACTTCACGAAGTCATACGTACAAACAAACTGGATTACCAGATCATCAGCAAACGAAAAGACGAGTACAAATTATATGAAAAACTAACTCCCCCACGTGTTATCACGTCTGATGGTGAAATCATTGCGGGTGAGTACAAACTAGAAAATCTCCCAGCCGAAGCGATTTTAGGTCTGCCTGTTTCTTCCGGAGTGATAGAGGGACGAGCGCGTGTCATCTTAAACATGGAAGATGCTGATTTAGAAGATGGAGATATATTAGTCACCTCTTTTACTGATCCTGGCTGGACACCATTATTTGTATCCATAAAAGGTTTAGTTACCGAAGTTGGTGGACTGATGACCCATGGAGCAGTTATCGCACGTGAATATGGCTTACCAGCAGTTGTCGGGGTTGAAAATGCTACCAAACTGATAAGAGACGGGCAACGAATTCGCGTAAACGGAACAGAAGGGTATATCGAAATATTGTAATTGCTGAATACCTTACAGTATGAAGAATGATGTACAGAAATTCTTATCTTTTGTTATAGAATAATAATATTTATGTTTGAAGGTTTTTTGTTCAACTAATGGGTGCGATACTTCAGGATGAAGGTCGCTTTTTTCTTTTTCCACAGAATATATTGTGAAATGTTGTACTTAATGTAACGAAGCAGGATAATTGAATAAGAGTATGTGTTACTTTGAATATTGAATAATGTTGAGGAAGTGGTCTGAATTTTTAATGCAATTGTTTTGTTTATTCTTGCAGGATTAGCTGAAATTGGCGGAGGTTATTTAATTTGGTTGTGGTTAAGAGAAAGTAAGCCGGTTTATTGGGGAATAAGTGGAGGGATAGCATTAGCTTTATACGGTATAATAGCTACATTTCAGACCTTCCCTTCATTCGGTAGAGTTTATGCTGCGTATGGTGGAGTGTTCATAGTGCTATCTGTTTTATGGGGATGGGGCATAGATAAAAAAACAACCGATTTATATGATTGGGTGGGTGCAGGAATTTGTTTAATTGGTGCTTCGGTAATCTTGTTTGCACCACGTCAATAAATTTCTTATTAAAGTAATAGTGCAAGAGTTAAAGATTAGCTGCCATAATGGTAGTTTAAAAACTCATTATGTCTTTAATTAAAATAAACATTAACGTCAAGCAACATAGTAGCCAAACTAACATAAAACATAAAGGAGATAGAGATATAATGGAATTCTGGGAATCAAGTTTTATAGAAAAACAAACGATGTGGGGATTTGAACCTACAGACTCCGCAATCTTAACAAAGGACTTTTTCATTGAAAGGAATGTTAAAGATATACTAGTACCAGGTATTGGGTATGGTAGAAATGCAAAGGTTTTTATTGACAATGGAATAAATGTTACTGGTATTGAGATTTCAAAAACAGCTATTGATTTGGCGAGGCAAAATGGGCTTGATATTAGTATTTTTCATGGTTCAGTGACTGACATGCCTTTTGATAACAAACTTTATGATGGTATATTTTGTTATGCACTTATTCACTTATTGAATAATCGTGAGAGAGATAAGTTTATTAATGATTGCTATAATCAGTTAAAGCCAAATGGATATATGATTTTTACAACTGTTTCAAAAAAAGCCCCTATGTTTGGTAAGGGCAAACAATTGGATAAAGACTATTTCGAGATAATGGAAGGCGTAAAAATGTTTTTTTATGATTCTGACTCCATAAAACAAGAATTTGGAAAATATGGACTTGTAGAGTTTTCAGAAATTGACGAGCCAAGTAAGAACATGAAAAATAAACCTCCAATAAAATTTATAATTGTAAAATGTAAGAAAGAAATATAAAGATAATCATAAAAAAAATTAAAAAAAGTGAATTGTTAGGAGATAGGATGTGGATATGTTAACGGCTGCTTTCCTTAAATTAAAGGAAGCCTTTTTTTTATAGATGGTACGGTAGTTGAATATGTGGAACACACATTTAGTTACTATGTAAAGAGCAAATATTAATCTTAGTTGGGCGAATACATAAAAATGCTTCACACAGCATGTTGATCCTGTGCAACAGTCCTTGAGAAAACAGCATAAAAAAAAGATTGTGAAGAAACGTACTTAAAATAACGGGTGCAAGAGTTAGAGATGGAGATCGCTGCGGCGATCTTTTTGCTTGTTGAACTAACGAAGCAGGTTAGCTGAAGAAGGGTTAACTAAAGTTAAAAGCGGAAAAGTGCAAAAGTGAGTCAGTGAAAAGATTCAATTTTCTTCTTCACTTTTGTACTTTTTCTATGCTTTTGCTTGTTGAAGATTTGGATAATAGAGGGAAATTTAGGAAAGATATCTGTAACTCTGTTTAAACGAATGGTAGTTATATTATATGGTATGGGATTAATGTTGAACGGTCGCCGTAACCATATCATCCATAGCCGTTACCACCATAACCATATCCGCAGTAACAAAGCATTTAAAATCCCCCATTTTTATAAATTAATAATATCTTCGACCAACAAAGGCAGAACCTACGATAATAAGTGGAATAAACAGTACAACAATTATTGCGAAACTTCCGCTCCTTGGAGGGCTAACGGGATAGTTTTGTCCCGATAACATAAACTAACAGAATGAAAATGATAATATATAAAGGAGATTACATATGCTGAAAAAGATACTGAAAATCCTTCAAGTACTCCTAATTGTATTTATCGGCGCATGTTGTGTTTTGCCTGTTTGGGGTAAAATTGACAGAACAGCAGCCGAAAAAAGGATGGTATTTGACCAGCAGCCCATTCAATACCCGATTCGTCAAAGTAATATTACTATGTATACGGACGGGAAACAGTTAAACAATCAATTTTTCTCAGATATAAGGAAAGCAAAACATTACGTGCATATCAACTTTTTCTCTATTGCTGATGATAAAGTAAGTCATCAATTTCTAGATTTATTGAGACAAAAAAGCCAGGAAGGTATAGAAGTATATTATGCAGTGGACAGGATGGGTGGAATTTTACTAAAGAAAAGGGAAAGAGAATTATTGGTTAAAGCAGGAGTGCATTTTACGTATTACAATAAGCCTGCTTTTCCTTATCTTTTTGCTTCTTTGGATCGTCGGAATCATCGCCGTATTTCAATTATTGATGGAAGGATTGGGTACATTGGCGGATTTAACATCGGCAAGAAGTATTTAGGAGAAAATGTAAAACTCGGTCACTGGAGAGATTATCACCTTCAAATACGAGGAGAAGGAGTTCAAGATCTAGAACATCAATTTGTGTTAGACTGGAAGAAAAACACAGAGCAACAGATTCCTATACACAGCGCGACAAAGGAAAAGGGAGCAACCTCGCATCGATTTACTGCATATTATAGCGGAGAAAAACTTGGGCAAGATTATGCAATGCTGTTTCATCAAGCAAAAGAGTCCATCATTATAGTAACACCTTATTTTATACTAAATGACAAAACTATTTGGAACTCATTAGTGGATGCAAGAAAAAGAGGAGTTCGTGTTAAAATTCTGTTCTCACCTCATTCGGATGCACTGTTAGTTAAAGAGGCAGCGTATCCATATATTCGAAAAGCATTAAAACAGGGAATAGAAGTATACGGTTATAAAAAGGGAGTGATACACGGTAAAGTATTCTTGATTGATAAAAACGTATTGATGGTAGGGACCGTAAATTTTGATTCGCGCTCGTTTCATTTAAATGAAGAAATGAACTGCTATATCCATGACCCTGTCTTTATTTCTAAAATAAAGCCAGTCATCAATGAAGACATCCAAAATTCAAAACGAGTAACATCCTCTGACGTCAATCAATTATCTATAAAAGAAAAACTGAAAGAAAAGTTTGCAAAAATGATTGAGTATTATTTGTAAAAACTAAGTATTTTTATTTTAAGGAGTAGTAGACTGCATTTTATTAGAATAAATTAAATTACTGATACTAAAATAGAATGCTATGGAGAGGGAACGTTGTTTCCTTCTCTTTTTTATTTAGGCTATGTAAAGGGGTACTCATTTTTACTACCATTTAAGAACGATATTTTCTTACATATTCTGTGTTGAAATTGAGCTTCATTAAAAATCAGCAATGATCTTCAACTAACGGGTGCTATAATTCAATAAGCCAATATATAGAAAAATGCTCAGAGTTTATATGCTCTGAGCATATTTTTATATGCCGATTATTTTGTTAATTTTCTTGTTAATCCTAATGTTAATACTCCCGTGATTTTAACGCTAATTGGAATTTTGTACTTCATAATAGAACCCGTTACTAAAAGACTCTTTTTTAATATTTCCGTCAGAACTGGGGGAGATTATCAAGGTTGTTGGTCGGATCACCGTCCGGATTGCTCCGAAGATGTTCCTCTCCATCGCCACCCATGAAAACATTGACGTTTACAATTAACCCACTTTTTGCCATCTGTTGTGCTTCTTTGTAATCAACGACTTGACCGTTTGACAACTTTAATTCAATAATATCGTCATCTCCATTCTTACGGACCGCGATGACAGATTCTTGACGTTTTTCCATAATTTCGCCTCCTATATATAAGTAGGATGACTTAAAAAAATAAAAAAATTCATATTTTATGAACCATGCAGCCGAAGATTAGCTGTGTAAATCTTTAGCCAAATGATTGCGGACCTAATTTTATAAATTAATCAATTCGTAGTAGCGGACGCTTTTATAAGTATTTAACACATTTTATTCCTTTTTATCGATAAGTATTGTACTTAAACTCCCTCAGT
>NZ_NUOW01000018.1:0-64753 GCF_002584635.1 Bacillus sp. AFS031507 | reverse complement strand
AGTAGGACGTTGCCAGGCACGAAAAGGACAACTTGAAAAAGGTTGTCTTTTTTGTCTTCTTTTAAGAATTTCCACTAAAATAAACACAACAAAGCCTTAATTAAAAAGCCTCGAAATTTACCCATCTCTTCTATTTGAAAAATCTAAACCACTTATAACCTAATATCTTAAAAATAACCCCTCACCAGTAGTTTCCATCGACAAAAATTTATATTTTTCCCTAAAAATTACTTTTCTTTGTTACAATAAAAGATGGGATTCTAGACTTATTGACAAAATCACTTACATCTTTTATAGGAAAGGGACAAATAGAATGAATCGATTTTTATTACCTCTTTTAATGTTTTTACCGACTTTTTTACTATTAATCTATTATTTAAATGGAGGGGCCACCAAGCTTGGTGCAAATGAGTTTCTTGTACTAGCCGTTTTAATTGTTCTTGGCACGATTGCCAATTTCTCAATAAGAAGTAATAACACTATCTTTACATTTTTAAATAAGCAGGATGAAGATCTATCGAAAAATCCAGAAAATAATCAGCTTGCTGCAACGATATGGCGAGCATTTAATGATAAAAAAGAAAGAACAAAGACACAGCTCAATATTCCTTCGTTTATTGAGGTGTTTATGTCTGAGTATCATATTGATAATAAAACAAGTATTGTCAAACGAATGAAACTGATTCATACGTTTGCATCGATTTCGATACTCGTTGGGGTCCTCGGTACCTTTACAGGCCTCGTGATCACGCTAGCAGCACTTAACCCAAGTGATATTGATAAATCAATTTTAAAGGTGTTAGGCGGCGTCCATACTGCCTTTTTCACTAGTATCGGTGGAATTCTGTTTTCCATCGCGATCAATCTCCATTCAAAGGTAAGAAACTCGGAACAATTACTATTGCAAGTTATGTTGAAAGTTGAAAACTTTATTCACCAAAAGGATCAAAAGACGTCCGACTATTATGTGGTCGAGGCCATTGGTGGAGTTAAAGAAGCCGTTCACAATATGGGAAATGCCTTCCTGGAGGTCGCCCATTTTTCGAAGGAATTTAAAACAGCTACTGATAATTTAAAACAATTTAATAATAATTTTAAGCAAAACACGATGGCAGTAAGTGGTTTATTTAAAGACATGATGGCCATTACTGAATTGTTTAATCAAAAGACAGCGTTAATTCATGATGATTTTGAGAGAATGTTTACTTATTTTAACAATCAGCATAATCTTAATAACGAAATTAAGATGACGTTTGAAAATACAGCCCATGACATTAAGTCGTTTGTAGCGAACCAAAACAATGTGATTGATGGTTTTATGAAAAACAATTATAACTTACACAATTCATATAAATCATTAGTGGATAGTTCACAACAGGAGATCCAACAAGCCTACAAAGAAATGACCAACTTTTTCGAAGGTACAACGTCTCAAATTTCTCAAATTGTCTCTCAAAATGAATCACAAGTGGATATGCATAAGCAACTGACTGAATCGATTTATAAACAAATTAAAAAAGAGCAGGCTGGTCTATTGAAGCAGCTGAAAGAGACGAATTCAGAAAACGGAGAAGTCAAAGACTTATTTAAAGATGCCGTGACGAGTATGGGGAATTATACAAGCATTCAAGAGTCATCGAATCAATCTTTAGAAACGAGCCTAAACGCCCTAAGCAATAATCTTAAAAATACCAATGATCTCATCGGTAAACTGGACCAAAGCTTTTCAAAAGGGGCTAAGGAGACACCTGAAGCTTTAAACTCCCTTGAGTCCACTTTGAATGATTTAATGAAGAGTCTAGAAACCTTTTCAGAAAAAATGAACGAAAAACAATATGCAGTTAATCTATCAAAATAGGAAAAGGGTCTGAGCAATGAAGGAAAAATATAAACGACTAATCAATGACGGTTCCGGAGAATCGGATTTCTGGCCCACGTTTACAGATTTGTTATCAACCATCCTTTTAGTTGTCCTAATTATCTTTGTCGCGATCATCATTAGTATAAATAAAGAAAGCAAAGCGATGCAGGCAAAAGCGATGGAAAGCCAGACGGAAATCAAAAAACAAGCAAAGCAAATTGCTGAAAAAGAAAAGCAGATTGAGGCGTTATCCTACATTCAAAAGGATATCGTCAAAGATTTAGACAAGGAATTTAAAAAGCAGCATATGGAAATTTCGATCGATAAAGATACGGGTGCAATTAAGTTTAAGGATGACTTGTTATTTGAAAAGGGCAAGGATGTTATTAAGCCAGAATTTAAAAAACAGCTGGATAAGTTTATCCCCATTTATTTTAAGACACTTTTCGGAAAGTATAACGACAGTATTGCTGAAGTCGTGGTCGAAGGGCATACCGATGATAAAGGCGACTATATGTATAATCTCGATCTATCCCAGCGCAGGGCCTTCAGTGTCGTGAAATACATTTTAAGTGATGAATTCGGAGATTTTCCATATAAAAATCAAGTAACAAAAAATATTACCGCCAACGGACGGTCAGAGAGCCAGTTGAAGATCGTTAATGGCAAGGTGGACCGTGCCCAGTCGAGGCGGGTTGAGTTCAAATTTAGGCTGAAAAATAGTTACGAGGGAAGCGAAACCCAAACTGGGAAGTAGGTTCCTACGAGTATAAGTATGTCCAGGGAGCTGTGAAAATGGCTGACATTAACCAATTCAGGATCATTAAAGAACTATATACTGGTGAGCAATTAACCGTTTATCAAGTGGAAGATCCAAAGAACGGAGAACCAGGAATCCTTCGCTTGATCCATCAGTTGCCGCTTCGTGATCAGTGGAATCAGTTGTATCGTGAGTATGAAGCGAAGATTACCAATTATAAGCACCTTCCTGCAGTGAAGGTGCTAGATGTATGGGACCGTAAGCCCTTTGTTGTGATGGAAGGAAACGAAGGGGACTTTTTAGAAAAAGAGCAGATGCTTACCGGGAAACAAATTGATCAGTTCGTCGATGCTGTCGTATATTTGCACAAACATGAAATTCTTCATGGTAAGATCAATCGATTTAATATCTGGATAAAAGAGAATGGCGAGATTATCTTATATGGTGCAGGCGAGAGAGCCGTTTTTCAACCAGATAGAAAAATAACCATTCAGGATGACCTCAAACAAGTGCTATCCATATTAAAAAATCATTCATCCCTTGCTGAATCGCATTTTGAAGGGATAAGCTTTGATCACATCGAGGAACTGCAAGGGTGGATTCTAAGGAAATTAGCGATACCCAAGCCGGGATTAGTGAATCTAGGTGAATCCTCTACGACCGTTTTCGGACTACCTAATAAAGAAGTGATCGAGAGGGAGGAACCAAAGCGAATTGTACCTGAAATTTCTCCCGCCCCTCCAAAAGAAAAGCGGAAATCCGGCGCATTGTTTATAGGCGTTGCTGTAGCTGTTTTACTTATAATCGTCATCTTTTCCATTAACTTTTTAAAGGGTGGAGCGGAAAAAACCTCGATTCAAGCGAGCGAAGGTAAGCAAGAAACAGCAGTGGAAAAGGACAAGCCAAAGGAGAAAGCAGCGGAGAAAAAAGATCAGGTCGATTTAAGTCAATTCACGCAAGTAGTTCCTAGCTGGGAGCCAATCAAACATGCTTCCATCAAACTAGCTGGTCATGAATATACATTAGTTGCCGCTGCCCAGAAACAAGACGATTCATCAGGAAAGGTGAAAGTTTTTGTTTTATCTCAAGGCAAGAAGGTAGGGGAATCGCCTGAGTATAAAGGCAGCAATTCTCCAGAACCAACATCATATATAGATTCTTTCCTAACCGTCACATCAGAAAATGGACAAAAGGGTCTGCTAGTTTTTGGATTACCTGGTGGATTAGGAATATCAGAAGTTATTGCATTGGAGGTCCAAGCAAGTGGCAGTGCGAAACAGGTATGGAGTGACTATGGTACTGAGGTTAAGCAGAGCAAAGATGTTATCAGCGTGACAGGGACAGAATTGTCCAATCTTTCTTTGAAAAATAATAAGTTTACCTTGGAGAAAAAATGAGAAGTAACTCCAATGAGTCTATTGGCGACAAAAATCAGATAAAAACAGAGAAAAGTGTGTCCAATGAGGGCTATTGGCGACAAAAATCATATTTAAACAGTAAAAAGTGTCTCCAATGTCTAGTTCCCCAAAATCAACAATATAGGTTTCCACAAAAAAGGAGCATCCCACCGCAGGAATGCTCTTTTTTGCGCTATTCTTGGCTGTCACTTATTTGGTCTGTAAATGGGAATTCGTAAGCTACTTCACTTTCACCTTGTGTTAGCGTTAGTTTTTTAGTAGCTAATTTTACATCTGTAATACCCTCCGAGTTGTAATTAAGCGGGAGAGGTTCCAGGATTTCATTCTTCATATCAGAATCAATAGAGTATACCCACAGATAAGACTCTACTGCTTCACTATTGTTAGCGACTAATACGACTTCATACGTTTTATCATTTGGATCAAAATCATATTCAGTCCCAACAAGCGAGAATCCGTCTTTTAGCTGCCCATTTTCAAAGGGGCTGGCCTCCGTTCCAGTTTTCAGATCCAACTGGAAATTACCCTCTTGTCGATCGGTCAGGATTACCCCTTGGGCTTGTCCAACAATTTTTTCAAATTGCCTTCCATCAAGAGGTAGACTAAAGTTCTCACCGTCTACTTTTACCTCAGATAACTTTTTAAATTGGTCTAAAGATACTACATTCTCTGCTTTCTTGACATTCTTTTTCACAGCAGGTGTCGATGCAACCTTTTTTGTGGAATGTTTACTGGAATAGTAGTCCACTCCAAACCAAGCTGCACCGCTTGCTCCGCCAAGAACGACTACAGCAATTAACAGTTTTACCCCATACTTTTTAAAGAATTTGACAAGAGGACTTGCTGTTTCTGTTTCAACTTCCTTCAAAAAGTTCTTAAAGCTGCTCTTTCGGATTAATTTCAATTCTTTATTGTATTTTTTATTCCGCCAAATTGATTTTGGATCGGAAACTAAATAGCTTCGTAATGCACTTCGATAAGGTACGTCAATTCCAACTAAATTTGAATGATCCTTAATAAAAGCCATCATCGTTTTATCATCGCTGTATTGGATTAAGTGTTTAAATAGCATCCCATAATCTACGTCACCATGTTCTGACCCAAAGGCAATATTTAGAACTGGAATGTGCTCAGTGGTAACCTTGACTCGTAAGAGCTGCTGCAAAATCTCCCGCACCAGTTCACGGCCCGATCTTGATAACGATTTAAGCTGATTAGGACTAGCATGAGATGGCTTGCTGAGCACCTGGTATAGGGCATCAGTCATTAGATAATTATCTTTTGCCTTGCCATCCTTCATATCTCTCGGGTTTATCGGTTGGTTGAAAATTTTACCGAATGTCATGATATCCTGAGTTGTCAGTTCTTTTGGACGAATATGATCTAACATCGCCCATACTGAACTCCTAAACATCTTTTGTTTAAAATTGAGAAAATCCTTGTCTGCCATATCCACCTTAAAGTCCTTGATGGCAAGAACCGCGGTGAAAGCATTACTTTCCTGTTTTAACGAGGCTTCAATTTTCGTAATCACTACCGATTTAAACTTTTCGATAGATAAAAGGTATGGTGAGCCAAGCATTGATTTGAGCTCCCGAAGAATCTCTTCGACTCGAATGATCCGATTGAACCGTTCATCCAGATAAAGCTCAAGGAGCCTGTCATAGCTGGGATGCTCATTAATAAACATCAAAATCGCTTTATAAGAGCGATTGTCCTGTTCAACCAATTTCCAGAGCTTATGGAAAAGTTGAGCATTTTGATAATAGTTGAGTGTTTCTAGTATGAACGAGAGAGCCTCATCGCTTCGTACCATTTGATTGATGGACACTACAGCGTGAATGTAATCTAGAGCTGTTGTAGGATCGCCTGCATATTTTTCCATCGCTAGGATTTGTAAAAATAGCTCAACCAAAGGCTGTTTCTCATCACTATTCATCTGTAGAAACTTCTGCAAACTATTTAAAAAGCCTAGTTTATTTTCTTTATATAAGGCGTCATCGTGACTATTAAGTGTTTGATAAAGGGAGGTCAACTGATAGTAGCTCGCTACCTCTAGCTTCTGCTCCTCAGGTAAGCCTGATAATGCCGTTTCTGCGAACGCAAAGAAATCGTCCATTCGCTTCGATTGGGTAAAATGGTCGAGTGCAAAGTCCAGATACTCATGCTTCTGACCAGTAATATCGAGGCCAGAAATCCTATCATTTGCAAAATCAAAAATGAATTGCTTTTCAATCGAACGATCATTCATGTTTAATGTACCTGGCTCATAAAACATCACATGGATATAGTTTTTACTCTCTGGTTCACTTGAAAAGGTCATTGCGCCTAATTTGCGGCGGTGTGTATAGGGCAAATAAAGATAAATTAACTCCAACAGTTGAAGTGCAGCCTTCGAATATTCCTGCAAAGGTACATTTAATGAGATAAACACCTTTTTCTTCCCAGCAATGGACGACATGACTGCAAATAATAGTTGTTTAAACTGATCTTCGCGAATTCCTAAATTCCCCAAAAGAGTATCTTTTCCGGCAAGAACATCCATATCATCATATCCGGTTTCTTCCAATGCCGGAAGAACATGGCCTTGATCCATTTTATAGGAAGTCTGAAAGTCATTTATTTGAAATAGCTTTTCAGGATGTTTAATCCATTCTTCCTTTCGGCTTGGAGGGAGTACATAGTTATGCATGAAATAAGCGCTGCGCTGACCCGTAAAATCAGCAGGCACAAATACAGATTGACCAATGACCATGTCACCGGTTTCCGGCTGAAACAGTGTGACAGTTTCCGGGTAGAGGGAACTGTCCTTTTCTCCACGTGATGTTAAAGCCTTTGGTGATTGATAAATGCAAAAGGGATGTAGATATTTTTTCACAAATGACTTATCCAAGCCTTCGGAAATAGCAATGGTATCATATCCGTCCGTTGAGAGGAAAATTCCGCCCCGTTCCCTGGTATACATTTGTTGTTGAATTAACTTTCCGGTCACTGCACATGTCTCCCTTCTATATAGCCCAGCTTATACAGGAGCCAAATAAACGGTTCATCCACACGAATCGGACTAATTATTCCACTAACTTGTCGATCGACTGGATTGCTTCCGAGGGCAGACACGGCAAAATAGGAAGCTTCGTTAAAAAAAACATCAATGGAACCGACGAACGGAGTATCTACCTTTGATAGAAACCTTCTAATCTCTCCATTGATATTCTCGTATTCATCCAGGTTAAGGTATCCACTATGTGTAACATTGTGGAACACATTGCTATTAGAACGAATATATTCACCCTCGTCGGAACTTAGGGTATACAATAAATCACTTTTTGTCAGCACGACTGCAGTCGGAATATTCGTTTTGTTGTTTTCCTGTTGAGAAATGAAATCCTCAAATAATGCGACAACAACTTCGCGGGGTTCACGAGCAAGTCCAACTATCTCCCCCGGATTTTCACCCATTTGATGAAGCATTTTCTGACGGATTGCTCGAATTTGCATTGGGTCGACTAAGAATAAAATTCCCGCTGAATTTTTGATATGGGGAGCATGAAGTTGAAGATATTCTTGTTCAGTCATACCCTCACCAGCTACATCAAAAAATACGAGTGTCAGTGGTGCTTTGTTTTCATCTTTAAACACAAATTGGAAAATAAACGGTTCTTGGCGCTTTGTCGTAGCGGTAGCATCAAGCAAATTTCCATTTTCAAATAAAGGAATTTCATAGTCATCCCTGAATCTTCTGCTAATCGCGTTATTAAGCGGAATACATGCCGCATTAAAATTATTAGCTGTTACATGTTGCAAGGTATGAATGAGAGACGTAATATAAACAGATTTCCCGACTGAAGTGGCACCGACAATAGAAAGAATATTACTTGGATATTTACCTGCTGTAACGGGAAGTTCGTTATGGCACCCTGGGCAAAGTCGCTTTCTCGTCACAACCGCGTATTTATCAGAAACACCCATAAGCACACCGTTGGAGTAAATCTTATTATCATCTGGAATCGTCGAAGGATAAACAATTGCCTCAATTTCATCAATTTCGGCAAGCCCAAATTTCTTCCGATAATCGTTCAATTTATCATCTTCCTGAAGGTTGAAGGCCTCATCATCATCACGATAGTGTGCAGCACGGAAGACGACATCTTCATGATGAAATTTTGAGAAGCAGTAGGGACAGACAATATCGTAAAATTGCGGTCTTGGAGCTTCCGGCTGTGTTGTTCCAAACATTCTTTTTAGTAGTCCAAACATGTAATGTCTCTCCTTATTCTGGAATCAGTTCAAAAATTTCAGCTGATTTCCTACCATTACTAAAAAAGATTCTAATAAATTCATCCTTACCGATTTCCTTTTCAAGCAGCTCCGTTTTTCCGGGTGGGAAATCACGAATAAATGGGAAGACGGTTCCATCTTCAATGGACATGGGAGGACTGCCCGTTTTTTTAACATAGACTAACAGATCTTTATCAAGCACGATTTCTGACATGATGGACATGCGAACTCTTTTTTTCGGCTGAAGGAATTTATTTTTATAGGTAATTGAAAAATAAATCTTTGCCTTCGATCCCGTTATAAAAATGAGATTATTATCGTTTTCCTGACTAAAAACAGCCAGCTTTCTGTCACGTTTTTTGCAGGGGAAGATGCGATAGGCGTAGCGGCCAATCGCATCCAGTCTGCCAACATATCCATGATTGGCTTTATATTCCTCGCGGGTATAGAGTTTCAAATCCTGCTCATTGATTTCGCTGATTGGTTTTACATTGTCTGAGGACGCTTTATAAATATAGACAAAGTCGATATCTTTAGACCAGAACCAAGTTAAGTGAACCTCTGAATCTCTTATTGTCTTTCGTAAATCCTTTATTTCATAGTCAGGGGAAGCAAGGGTTTCCCAGTTCACCAGAAATCACCCACCATCTTTTCTAATTGATACGGAGAGGTCCAAGCCGCTCCTGAACGCTGTCCATCAAAATCCCTTTTTAAAATGATCCCTTTTTGATGAATTTCTTTTTACGGAAAAATCGGACCCACTGGTGTTACGCTGCGCACTGCCCGAAAACTTTTCACGAATCGGAATAATCAGCGTTCCAAGACCAGTTAACGCAGTTAAGAGAATATCGGCAGCGAGGCGGTAAGAAAATCCTGATTGCAGGCTATCTTGCAAACCAAGTTCGAGTACCAATCCTGCTAATAGTCCAGCAAACACCCCAGTAATAGCATAGCTTTTCGCTAAATAACGGTTGTCGAAAATTATTCCAAGCGCGAGACCAAACAATCCGCCGATTAACGTGATTAAGACCACTCGGAGAATGGCGAGATAGGTGCTGTCTTGAAACAATCCGTGTCTTTGGGTCACAAGCAAACGGTCCTGGTTTTCTAAGTAAATTTTTTCAAATACGTTCGTTAATTCATTGGCATTTTTTACATCATAGAAGGAACCACCGGTCCGCGAAGCAATTAATTTAAGTAATTGGGCTCCTCCTTTATCAATCTTGCTCATCCCAATCGTATTTATGACAATGTCCTTATTCTGGTATGGCTCTACCACTGTATCAAGGTCAAGTTCGCTATAACCATCTGAGAACAGAATGACCATTGGTTTTCGTCCATTTTTTTTGTGGTCATCAATCTCTTGAATAGCTGTGTCCAAGGCGTTGCCAATATCGGTGCTTCCTGTAGCTTGTAAACGATTGATTTGCTCAATCGCATCGGTGCGTTCTTGTTTATCACTGACCTTAAACATCGATTTTGTAATATTAGCATCTTCGTTAAAAGAAATAACGGAGGCACGGTGGGTCGGCTTCATATTGGATATGAGCTTTCCGGCAGCCTTCAAGCTTTCGTGTCCAGGATCCGTTTCATTCATGCTGTCTGAGATATCCATGACCATCACGATATCGTCTGGCGGTTTGATATTTGAGAAATTAAGAGAATATAAGAATTGAAATAAAAGGCCGGCAGCAAATAGCATGACGAGCGTGGCAGGTACCAGCATCTTCCAAGAAAGGCCCGAATATTCCAAGCGCCAACTGCGTCCATTAATAATGGGACTAATTAACTCAGCACCTAAGCAGAAGAGACCTGCGATCAGGGCTAACTGGCCAAAATAGGCGCCCATTAATAGGATATTAGGCCATACACCATAATAGGACTCGATTAACCATTCACCAAGGATAGCACCTAGAAGCCCGGCAATGATACTAAAAACAAAAAACAGGATACTAAATTTTCGAACAGGCATGTTCAAATCTCCTTACTAAAAGAGTTCGTTTTCAATGATTAAAGGTAATTCCTTGAAATTTGATTACCGTCTAGCTCCAACGCCCAACGGCTAGTGGACTTCGCCCTTCTCCCTACGATAAGTCAACATCGAATCGCTATCGCTCTCCATGTTTCCTTTATCTCAGTCGAAGTGCTCCAGTCCATACGCCGCTAAGCGGGCGTTTCCGCTTTGGAGTGGAATTCGTATCCTTTTTCTGTGTAGGCCTTGTAGTATTTTTCCCCTCTTTGGTAGTACATTAAGTCACTCAGCTTAAAGCCGCCCATCAGGGTAAGCTTTTCGATTCCGCTGCTATTCTTCTCATGGGCACAGCCCACCTTAAAATGGCGTGTTTCTTGTTCCTTTTCCAAAGCGAACTTCATGAATTTGCTGTGAAAGTCACCAAAGAAGTATTTTTCTTCATAGCGGTGTTCCTGTTTGTAGTTAAAAACTTCAATATGAATCGAGGAATTTTCGCTTAAGCGCGTGTTTAATTGCTTGAACAAATCCTCTTTGGTTAGGACGTCTTGATTATCATAGTGCGTCATAACATTCGCCCGTTCTAACAGTTCATCTTCAAAGCTGCGCTGAAATTCCTCTTGGGTCAATACCTCACGATTACAGACAAACAGCAATCTTTCAATCAGGTCGGTCGCTCCGTTTTCAAGGAATGATAGCAGGTTTCCAAAAAAGCGCTCATCAGAAAAGAAATGAGGACCGCGTTTTTCCTTTAGCTTTGCTGTTACGCTGCTAATTATTTGTCCATAATACTGCGCGATATTTTTATCTAAATACTCATCCGAATCATACAGACTCTCCGCAGCTGCTTGTTTCAATAAAGATTCCACCTGATCGACAATCTCTATTTTCGCGCGCAGATACTGGTGGTTTTCCTGTAACACTACATGATATTGCTTTAAGATGGCTTGCTTTACCTCAAGTTTGATCATTTGATACTTTAAGCCGTAAGCTTCTTCAAAAAAATACTGTAAAAAGCTAGTTAGGTTTTTCTTGTCTGAAAATGGGAGATAGCTTTTTTTAAAATCACAGCTATCCACGATTCGATGATAGAGCTGCTCGAGCTGTGCTTCAGCTTCCGCTCGTTCATTTTTGGCTTCACGAATCATTTTATGAATTTCATCCAGTATGCTAATATTTGAGCCTGTGGAATCAGAGGTCCATAAATAAGCGCAATATAACCCGTATTTTTCATTATTAATCACGTTTTCATGGAGGCATCGCTCAATATGTGCTTTCAAGTTCATGGTTTGTAAATGCTCACTGACTGGCTCTTTAAAGTTAGTATGGAAAAATCGTTCCGTACCACCTTCATACAGATGCTCTTCTGCCTCCTTGACAGACAATCTTTTTACCGTTTGATAGGAATTGGACACTCCCATCATGTCATTCATATCCACGAGCTTTTCATCCGAAGGAATGATGTCATGATAATATTTCTGGAAAGAAGCCTCGGTCAACTCAAATAAGCCGAGTACATTTTCGCGTTTCTCGGAGCTGGATGCTTTTAATGATGTCAGCAGTTCATGGAAAAAATGGCTGGCCGCATGAAGCGCAATCGCTTTATTGGGGCGGTTCACCTTGGAAAAGCCAGCTGAGGCGAATACTGGTTCCTCAGAGTTTCCTCTGAAACTACGTTTAAAGTCCTGATGATTATAGCTGTCCATCTTTTCATGATAATCGGTAATCATTTTTCGGTTTTTTAAGAGATTTAGATTGCTAATAATTTCGTAGTTTTGCTTCCCGGCATCACTTGAAATTAAGCCATCTTCATTTTTATCACTTAACAAATACACCATGTCAAAGAGTGGAGAAGGAGGGTGAACGACTGGAAGCCGCAGATCTTCTTCTAACTGAAGTTCTTTTTCAAAGGTGTATTTATCGTGTTGAAACTGATTTAACTCATTAAAAAAACTAATCCCCAGTGAAGTGGAGAGAGCAAAATTTTCGCCATCCTGCTTTTCCTTTATTAATCCATATAAATCTACTTCCACTTGTCGAAAAGACTCTTGTAAAATACTTTTTAACAGCAAAGTAAATTCTTGAATCAGGATATTTGCAGGGTCGTCGACGGCCGTCACCACACATAAGTTTAGTTTAACTAGTGAGGAATAGACCTTTCCGTACTCAGCAATTTTGGAAGAAAGTTTACGGAAGGTTTTATTTAGTTCAATCAGCAAATTCTCATCCCGATAAAAGGACTCGTAAATGCTTCTACGAATGGTTTTGGGATCAAAATGATGATCTGGAAGTTGAATGGATAACACGTTATCGTGGCTGATTGTATTGGTTTGAAAGGCATGGAAATATAACACACCCGTGCTGTTATGCCATTTTTCTTCATTAATAGTCATGATGGATGTCATGGCTTCCTTGACAGAGTCGCCTAGAAATAAAAAGACAATGGGATGGTTCACACTGCGCTGTTCATTTTCCTCTAATGTCATTTTTTCCAGCTGGTTTGAAAAGGTGTTTGCGTATTTTTGTAAGAGTTCTTTCAAAGCTGTTTCCCCCTAAGAGAAGAAAGTAGTAGTTTTCTACTTTGAGAATTGTCCAGCTCCAGCGCCCTAGCGACTAGAGTGCTTCCCTCACCTCGCTTCGATAAGTCAAGCACGAATGCGCTAACGCTCTTCGTGTTTCCTTTATCTTGGCCGGCTCAGTCCAGCCCTTACGTCGCTGACCAGGGCACTTTCGCTTTTCTAGATTAGAGGCGGCCACATGCAAAAGCTGCAAATGGCCTAAGTAAAAGTATCTGTTATTATTTTCTTATGATTTCAATTGACGAAGCATGTCATTAACCTTAAGCATCATTTCTTTATAGAAACTGTATATTTCTTCACCATTGACTAAATCCTGGTAATCGTAATCAAGGGCTTCTTTTTCCCTTGAATAGGTTGCAGCCATTTCCTCTAAAGCAGTAACAAGTTCGGTCGTGTTTTCTTGGTTAATCATGTCATTGCTGCGACGATCTGATTTCTTTTGCAGTTGATCCATTTTCTTTTGGCTCAATGCTTTAAAGGCATGATAAAGTTCATAATCAACAAACTTCGTTGTCTTCATTAAATTCACAAATGGTTCCCATGCATCTTCTTCAATCTCTTTATCGTACACGTATAAGGCGCCGCGTTTCCGAATCGTTTTTGTATAAACGGCTTGAATGAATTGAGTTAAAGAAACCTCTTTTTCCTCTTGTGAGGCAATATATTGCTCAATCTCAGAGATTTTCTCTTTAATTAAGTGGTACTTTCTAACTTCTAGTTTTACTTTTTCGATGAGTTTAGGTGTACGGATGAGATTTTCTTTTGCCAATTCCAAGTTGGTGCTGTCAAAGATATCACTCACACCGCTGGACTCCATGCCGCCGTTAAACATGTCTTTAAGCTGTCGAAGGATTTGCTTCAGGCTGCCAAGGGTTGCTTTGTTTAACTGTTTTGGATCTATTTCGTACTGAGCAAATAAGTCTGAAAAGTTCATCTCTTTTGTAAAATGGCATTCGTAGCGAGCACTAGTGCTGTGATCGGAATTTTTCTCCGTAATGACTTTAAATTCCATCGCTTGTTCAAACATCGAACGGATGCTGGCATTGTATTGCTGTACGCGCTTGTTGCGGTACGTATCTCCCCATGATTCTTCAGGAATCGGTGAAGGGAGGTAGGCCCAGTTTTCTTTATCTGTTTGGACAAGGTGGCGGCCAACGCCTTCTCTTTCTAAAATCGTTTTTTCATAGGACTCCTCATAAATGGAGAGTGGGGAGTACGAGAACAATGGAATACCATTTTTTGTGTTTAACCAGAAGATCCGATTCTTCAGTTCACTCTCTTTAATGGTGAAATGAGATTCACTAATCGAATGCTTTTGGTATTCCTTAACTCCTTTTAAAATATTAGGAGCCTTTACTGGAACGGATACAAATCCCCATTCTGGGAAATGAAGGGCACCCCGACCGTTATCTAAATGGAACACTGGTGTTGCATCACCATCAAGTCGGGCAGCAATTTTGTCTTGGATGATTCGATCAATTGGCATATCTTCGCCGTGTTTAAGCCTTAAAAAGTCTTCCATTGATTTCGTAATCAACTCGCCAAACTGGTCGCTTAGGAATTCTGAAACGGTACCTACGATATCGATATCTGATTCATTGACCCAATAGGATGACTTTTCGAGAAGCATTTCTGACCATTGCTGGACAAGTTGTTCTCCATCCTTTGAATTGAACATACTCTCAATTTCACGGGCCACATCCGGTACACTGACTAAATGCCAGTAATAGGTGACATTATCTTGTTGTTTGACTTCCTCACCATTCACAAGAATATTAGCGTTCTGTTCAAATATCCCTCTAAGTGCATCGAGGATTTCTTTATAGACCACATAAATCTTGTTGTTTTGACTATTGATTAGCTGATATAGATCTTCATAGAATTCAATCATTTCTTCCATTCGTTCTTTTTCGGCGCGAAGATCATACTCATTCAACTTGGACTCGATATAGGCATTCTTTTTCTTTTCCTTAGATATAAATGCACTTCTGGCATCTTCAAGTTTATTGTGGGTATACTCCTCAGCCGATTGAATGGCTTTAGGCATACGTTCTAGACGTTCGCGTAAGCTTTCTACATAGGTTTGCAGGGTCGTTAATAAGCAAAACCCGTCCTTCTGGTAGATTAAACGTGATGCGTAGATAGGGCCTTTTTTGGAATGTAAAAACATTTTCTCAATTTGCCGGCGGAATTCTTCCATGATTTCGCCTGGATGCTGCTTTTTGCATTTACGATACTGATCTTTTGCTTTTAAAAGAAACTCTCTGTCTAATTCATCATTGATATTGGTTACCGATGTTTTGATGACATTGTTGTAGGAGAAACGGTCACTATTCTCATAGCCTGAAAGCGGTTCTGGTACACGTTCATTAAAGCGTTGGTGAACGGAATCAGGGTCAATCCGCAGTTTTTCAGCAAATTGCTCCACATCTGATTGCTCAGGACCTGCTTCAAACATATTATCCATTTTTTCAAACAGCTTGTAGGCGATGTAGGTTGTCATTTCTTCCAGTGGAATTTCTGCCATGGAAGCGCCAATAATGTTGTATTGATAGTTAGCTGGATACGGCTTATGCATGCCGGCAATATTGGATCTGATATTGCTGATATAGTCATGGATGGCAAATTCCTCGCCGGATCCTTTATCTTCACTAGCCATAAAGTTTGTAATATTTTCAGCTGTTACATTCATGCAGTAATCGTAGGCATTCTCAAGCCATTTACCCTCAGTATTCGTACCTGATATTAAATGGCAGAGATTAAACGGCGGCACTTGTGAGTTCACGGTTAATAAATTGCCGTACTTCTGAATAAACCGTTCATTTCTTTCATCACAGTTCATCCAGTAGTCGAGTTCTTTTAAGGCAGCATAGCCGTTTTTCTGGATGTATTCAGCCGTATGGTGGTTGATTCCTTTTTTAGATAAATTCACGTCAGGTGTGAAAAGGTAGCCAAGGATGCTCAAACGGTCGACACCTTTTGCCCCAAATTTTTTATCCATGATACCTCTAATAATGTAGGCAATATCCAGGTAACAGCCACTGCCAGTCCCACCAGAAAGACCGGTAAGTAGGAAGACGTATAATCGTTTTCCAGACCCTTCAAGTACGGCATCCATTTTGTTTTGGATGATCGTTACTACCTGATTGATTTTTGTAAACATGAGCAGTCTGCCCGCTTGGCGTACGCCTGAAGCCCCGCTGATTCCATCCGTTATTGACAATTCGGGTGATAACCAGTCTTTGATATAAGGTTCAATCGTGCTGCGATTTGAAAGAACGCTGCCGATTTCTGGGTTGGAAAGCAGGACGAATTCTTTATGAGGGTCAAGGCCAATCCCATTATATTTTTTATTACGATCATGCTCATTCGTTTCAAATGCTAAAAACTCAATGTTACTTGGTTTATCTTTCTTCTTTTTCGATAAGGGATCTTCTGGAAGTTTAAAACGGCGATTTACTTGGTATTTGAGTCTTAATAGGGCATCAATTCCTGTACCGCCAAGCCCAATGACAAGCATCGGATTGTCAATCGTATCAACGCGGATCTTCTCTGATATAATCCCGCCGCCATGGGCGACTTCCAACTGTGATATATGCTCTTTAACACTTGCTTTCATGCAACTATTCCTCCCTAGCTGTGGACTACTAATATATAAAGACGAAAAATAATTTGAATAGGATTCAGTTATCGGTGCCTGACACCGTAGACTTGGCCAAGGCGTGTCCAGCTACAGCGCCCAGCGGCTAGTGGACTTCGCTCTCCGCCCTACGATAAGTCAAGCACGAATGCGCTAACGCTCTCCGTGTTTCCTTTATCTCAGTTGGAGCGCTCCAGTCCATACGCCGCTAAACGGGCGCTTCCGCTTTTCTTGTTAGCTTATATATTCAATATAAATGGACTTATTTACCTTCTTTAACACAATGCGCAGACGGTCATTTCGTTTGATCTGCTGACCTTTCTTGGCATCGATTGCCCGGCCGCTTTTTTCAATCGTACAGTCCGAGTTGTTGATCAGCAGGAGCAAATCACCGGCATGCGGCTTGAAGATAATTTGATTGGTTTCAGCGAATTCAGGATGCAATCCCAGCAGCTGATGCAGCTGAAACTTCCCTTTAAAACCTTTTAATGGCTTGTATTGCGGATTTGAGCGTTCACCAGTATCCTCGTCTTTTACTTCCACAACGATTTGACCACTAAAACCTTGCTTTTTCCTTAACTTGTTGTAAGCAAATAGGGCAAGAAGAATGAGCCCAATCACCCCAACAAGAACATAAAGCCATGGAAACGGCGTGTCCTCTTTTGGTTGAGTGGTTTTAGCTGCTACAGGTGTCTTGGCTGTGTTTTGCACCGTTATTTTTTGCGGCTGTGTTTCACGGAAAAAGCTATTATCTTCCGCTTTTACCACTACTTCATAACTGCTTGAGTTTCCTAACTTAAATTGACCCGAAAAGCCTTGGTCATCCGCTGTTAAGCTTACTTCCTCGGTTTTCCCTTGATCGAGATCTTTCACATATAGAGTCGATTTCATTGATTGATAAATGCTTTTATCAGCGATAGGTGTACCATTATCTTCAAAAAAGGAATGGATCTTAACTGTTTCGCCCGCCTTGTAACTTTGCTTAGCAAGCTTATCTAGCTTCAACTGTAAATCATAATTGAAAACAAGGTTGATATCGATTTTGTCCTTTGCTACCCCTTTAACCTTCAGTGTCCAATCTCCCTGAACTGGTTTCAACAGTTTGACCATAGAATAGGTCTTCGATTTTGAAAGTAGGACTTGGTCTGAAGGGATGGCGAGCTCTTTACCGGAAGGATCAACGAGCTTAACCTCGACCGGATGGTTTGACATTAATGAGATGTTGGCTTCTAATACATTTTCATTGGGAACATTTATTTTGATATCTTGAAAATCACCATTACCTACTATTTGATTAATCGGAACGATTTTTAATTTTAAATGGTTGGCGAAAATTTCACTAAGGATGCCTGGCAATTTATCGGCAGAACTTGCTTCGAAGAATTCCCCATTCGTGCTCTTGGCTATATTTGTGAGAACCTGTTTATTTAGCTTGCCATTAGCGTTTAAGCCAATCGTATAGATTGGATATCCTTTAGCTTTAGCGGCGGCGACTGCTTGGTCTAGGTCTTTTTCCGCTTGTTTTTCGGTTTTGTACTTCTTTGGGTCTAGTTCGTTATTCCCGTCGGCAAGCAGAACGATCAGTGGATAATAACCTTGCTCGTGACTACTATCTAATACGTTGACGGCTTCCTTAACCCCAGTTGATAAATCGGTGTACATATATTTTTGAACGGAGTCGATGAACGACTTTAGGTCCTTCTTATCCTGTTCGGACTTGATTTTGACAAGCGCTTTTTCACGCATGACTTCGTCAGCGTAAGCGATGGCACCAATTTTATCGCCATTAAAGGAGGCCATATCAATGAACATCTTCATCGCTTCGTTACTGATATTCTTCGGGTCACTGCTCTTCATGGAATTACTGACATCAACGACAAGCATTCCCTCTATTCGAGAAGTGGAATTTAACGGACTTGCAGCGTGTACATTATATAAGGAAATATTCCAGAATAGACACGCAACTACGATTAAACTACTGATACATTTTCTTAACATCTGTGTGCAACCCCCACTGCATTTTTCCTATTTCGGGTAATAATTACAATTTTTGCATTGTACAACTATTTTACCACTTTCCTATTATATACCGAAACAATTATTCCCTAGATATATTATAATTCTACTATTATAATATAAGATAATGTATTTATTGGAAACTATCTGGGATTATTTGTGGATAATTGGTTTTCATATAAAATGATCTCAGGAAGGAGAAGTAAAATGTACGGTGTGGTATTCACTAGTCTTCTAGTTTTAATCCTTTGTTGGAAAACCTATAAATTAATGAAAAATAAGCGAAATAGCGGTGATTTTGAAGGTATTGATGATGAATTAGTCATCATGCTAAATGAAGGTGATTCGATTGGCTAAACAGGCCGTCCAGCTCTCCAAGAAAAAAAGAACAAAATATCGATTTCAAAAGCTAAAGATGTGTAAAAAATGCAACCGTTATTCTGTTTTAGGGGATGAAAAATGCCAGAATTGCGGTTCAGATTTTATCGGAATTGAAACGCTTGTGAAGTCGATTTTTAAAAACCGTTTATTTACGGAAGCGATATGGATCTTAATGTTTGTTTGTGTAGGTATTTTGGCTGCTCCAACGGTAAAAATGTTATATTACTCGTTAATTGCCGGGGTAGTGTTTGTAATTGGATATGTCATTCTTACCTCCATTTTCATGAAAAGTGAGTATTTCATGCAACTGAAAAAACTACTTCGAATCGACCTAAGAAAAATTGCCGCAGGTATTCAATATGACAGTGAACTTGCCAAAGAGGATGTTCATGCTGAGAGACTAGCCCCAGCATATGAAAAGCTCCGTGATATTGGCGATTTTATAGCGAGTGATCAGGTAAAAATCCGCCGTATCATGGTCTTGAATGAAATCGTTCTAAGGAGTGATATGGAGCTTGAACTAGAACCCCTTATTCCTTCATCCTATGATTCGAATTTTGTAAAATATGCACTTGAGGTGTTAAAAATTAATCGGACGCTTTTTACGAAAAAGTGTATTGCCTACTTTATTAAGTATCGTGAGGCCATTGTCAGCGATTTTGGAATGGATTCACTCATTTCTGTGGCCGGCTCAGCGTTACGAATGAAATTGTACATCCTAGAATTTTCAGAGTTCATCGAGGAATTCCTTGAATATTTCCCAAAGGACCGGTTCTTGCGACTGTGCAGTATCATCTATTCCAACCCGGAAGTTGATTGGGGCAGTCTAGAGGAAAAAACCAAGCGTGTAGTTATGGTGAGGTATCATTACGATCCTGATTTCAAGCAGTTCGTATCGTAGAAAGGATCTTACTCAATATGTTTAAATTTACCGTTTATCGAAAAGTGAATATGTCTAGGAATTTTTTCTTGTTAATGCTGGTTATCTTGCTCGGGCTGGTTAGCACAAAAATCGTTTTGGCACATGAAAAAATTGACACCTACAATGAAGCAGTAAAATTATTTAAGTCAGGTGAATTAGTCGCTGCAGAGGAAAAGTTCCATGCTGCAAAGCTAAATGTTTCTGTCACTGACCATAACAAAGACATCAATTTCATGCTATCCATTCTGTCACCGATTCGTGAAGTCATGGAAGATCTAGATGAAAAAGCGGCTGATTATAATGAAGGAAATGACCTCGACAACCTCATTAAAATATACGATCGTTGGAAGGAAAGCGAGAAAAAGTGGGTGTCAGGAACGAATGTTCAAAAGGATATGTACGGGGAAATGGTGGCGTTGACGAAGCTAGATACGGATATGAAGGGTTATTTTTCCACAATTAAAAAGGAAAATCTTGATAAATTAATGAATGAAACGGCTAATGACGTTTCCGAAGAGGAGGAGATTTTTACCGTCCTCAATAAGATTCCAGCAGAATATTACGGCAGTCGTTTGTCAGCTAAGACAGAAGCGATCCAATCTTCATTCAAAAACTATTACGCGGCAAAGATAAATAAAATGGTTGAAACTGGCACTGTCTCATCGATTATTGACGAGGGGAGCAGGCAGTTTAGTGCACTAAGAATATTGTCGTTGGATTCTAGCTGGCTTGAGCAAACCCTTGATTCGAACTTGTTAAGGATTGTAAAGGCTGCGATCGATAAAAAGGATTATGGCGCATTTGCCGAAGCAGCAAATTCAATCAAAAAGTTAGAAGCGAATATGAATGGTGCCGATGTATTTGCTTATATTGAAAAAACAACATCTGATCTATTCGTTAAAGCGGAGAATCTCACAGAGGCTAATAAATACGAGGATGCAATTAGTATCTTTGAAGCATTAAAACCACTAAAGGACACGACTGAATCTATTGCGAGTGCCAATCTTGCTTGGGATAAATATGAACCCATTCGCGTTTTAAAACGTCTGTATCCAGGAAAAGAGTTTCCGAACGTTATAAATGCAAAAAACAAATGGGGCGCAGACAGCGTCGTTGCAGCAATCTCCAAGGACGGCGGCATATATTTTGGAAAGCTTACCGGAGAGGAAGCAATGGTTGTAACCGAGGGGTCGATCGAAGGGGCAGCGTCCATTAATAAGTTGGCTTTTAATAGTAACTTCAGCACTTCTAACAATCCAGTCCTTTATATTGAGGCAAAGTCAACCGAACGGAAGCATCATTATATAGCCTATGAAGTCAGCGGCGGTTCGATGGGTAAGATTCTCGATGTGGAAGCGGATAAGCTAACTTTCGAATCAGAGCAAGTATTGGTTGTAGATAATCCTGTTGGACAGGGTGAAGGGGAGCTCGCTTACTTTGAACCCGATGGTAGCGGGGAATATCAGTTTTCTAGTATAAAGGTAGACTATGTTGATATACAAGTCACAGATATAGCCAACTATTATGGGGAGAAGGTTCGCTTCACTGCTTTCGCAGATACAGTCCAAAATGGAGGGGCCTTGGTAACCTTATCGGAAACCTATAACAATAGCACGGGACTATGGGAGAAAACGTATTTGTTATTAAAGGGAGATTCCGATTTCACAATCTATGAGAATTATACCGTTATTGGTACCTTCAATAGTTATGAGGATATTACCGACGAAAACGGCGAATCGGTTCGCGTCCCCGTTTTTCATGTGGAAAAAGTTGAATAAATGAAAGAGGACCAAACAAGGGCTTTTGCTGATGTTTGGTCCTTTTAAAAAAAATGAGCCAGTCCCTAAAGAGACCGGCTTTTGACTATCCATTATTCTTTACTCGAGATTGTAATGAATTTATTGAAGATGCCAATCGATGTGACTTTTCCCAGGCCTACTTTGGAAAAATCGGTTTTGTAGATGGAGAAAATAAAATAATCCTTTTGCGTTGTTCCTGCATCAAAAATGGATTTCCCAGCTACAGATAATAATCCCTTTTCTATCAGACTCGATGATTTATCCATTGTTTTGTGATTGGCCCAGTCGATATAGGCAGAGCGCTCAGGATTTGTGGCTGATAGAATAAAAATCACAGCGATTAAAACAAGGATCGAAAAAAGACGTCTCATAGTAACAATCTCCTATCTCGTAATTATTAATTGTAAATTTTTATATAAATGGGTATAAATTGGAAATAGCTTTTTGTAAATTTTAAAAGGAAAAGCTTGATTGGTTTTTGAGACTCTATCAAACTCTTTATTTTTATTAAATATATGTTTCGACCGTTTGGAATAGAAGACTATCGGTAAATTATTTATGGTAATAAAAAGGAATCATTATTTTCGTGATATTTACCTACCAATATGTTAAATTATTACTAATATATTTTTTTTGAAAAAGAGGGGATCATTTCGTGACGAGAAAATGGAAGTGGACGATTGCTTGTTTCTTTTTCCTGCTTTTTTTTAATGCGTTCGGGATCATTGCAGTAAAGATATTAGGCAGGTAAGGGGAAACGGATTTCTCCGCCAAATTTTTCAGGTAGGGGATGATGAGAATGATAACGAATTTAACAAAACCGATTTCAAAAAAGCTGCTATTTTCAATGATCATTGTAACCATCGGGGCAGAGGTTCTTCTTTATCTTACTCGTTACAGTTCTATGGCCAGTACCTTATATGATGCCGTCATGGTGTCCTCCTTTTTTATCGGTTGGAAGATTTACCGGAGACTGGGGAGTCAGCAGGGTCATCAGAAAAGTCCGCGCCAGATCATGCTTCAATTCACGGGTGCTTTTCTCATTTTCTTCTTTGGAAGTACGATTGTTAATGTGTACTCTAGTATCACATTTGAGGATTTTAATAAGGATTATGATCAATATGTTCAAGACTACACGGAGTCACAATCCTTTGATGTGGAAGATGGAGTGGATGCTAGCCTTCCGGACAATCCAAACTGGTCCATTTTTGAAAAGGTAGATACAATTGGATATGATTTATTTAACGACACACTAGCTGGCCTGGAAGAGGTTTGGCGGCTGGCTTATATAATTCTACTGCTTGTGGTATGTAAAAAGTTGTTTCCGCGGCGTTGGGAGAGTGGCTCAAGAGATGTTTTTCTAATGGCGGCGCTGTTTATCACCTCTATTCTTTTCGGCATAGACCATACGCTCGATACGGAGCAGCCATGGGCAATCCGAATTGGGGCGATCGTAACCTTCGCAAATATGGGATTGATGTTTGGAATTATCCTATTATGGACCCGGAGCCTTTGGCTAACAGTTATTGTCCATGCTTTATACGATATCACAGCAACTCTTTCATGGTACTATATCGATTATGCGGTCGAATATTTCACCCTTGGTGTTTTAATTATTCACTTGAGTCTCTTTATTTTAGAAAAAATACACCAAAAACGATTAATGAGCCAGTTGGCGATGGTTCAGGAAGGTCAAATCGCAGAATTGACGCAAAGCGTAGAATAAAAGGAAAGAGGTTGCCGGGTGAGCCCGCAACCTCTTTTTGTCATTTTTCAACATCATAAGATTTTGATTTTATCCAGTACTGGATGGTTCCATTTTCTCTTAGTATGTACTTAATCTTTTCTTTCTCAAAACCTTTGGTAAGACTTTCTGCAGCTAATTCCTGCTTCACACTGAGTTCGATTAAATATTTATTTAATTGTTGTTCTGAATGTTGTGGGTCCTCAAGGTTCGTCATCATGTCTAGACGGTGTTCGATGACAGAAATTAAATCTTGTTGGTGTTCATGAAAGCTAGTTGAGGTCTTTAAGTTTGTTACTTTAGATATAAGATCTATTTGCTTTGCTTTCCCTTGCTCTATATTGTCAATCTTTTCATTGAGGAAGTCATTAAGTATTTTTTCACTTTGTTCATTATAGTCATTCACTGTCGTCAAATAGGAGACTAGTTGTGTCTGTTCTTGAGTCCAATAGCCTTTTATTAATAGAGAACAGGCTACAATCAACACGAGAATTGAGATGATCATAAACATCCACTTTTTAAGAGAATGGCTTTTACGGGGAATTACAGTTTTCTCGTTGTGTTGGACAAGGGCGTTAATCTGCAGCTCTTCAAGCTCCTGCTTCACTTTTTGTTGGGCGGTAGTCAGCATCTTGCGGCCCTCCAATGATCTAGAATGATTTGAAACTATTAATATCCTACTACAAAATGCGACAATGAATCCATGTTTTCTCCAATTTTTCTACATAAAGTAAACAATGCCCGTTAATCCCAAAATAATTGATGGTATTTCCCGAGAAATGACGATATTTGGGTTATTGGTGTCGCTGTGGTGTCAGGCACCATGATTCAATGGATCTTCTTATTTTTTTATGTTGAATTTTGTTTTTTGATGATGTGAGAAGTTTGTAATAAATTGCCGAAATATATTTCTAGTTAATCTTTCCTATTAAAACATTAATTATGGTATCGTAGTAATTAATGGAAATTGCAGGAGGGATGTACTTGTGTTTAAACGTTTTCTGATTGGATTTATTATTTTATGCTTAGGATTTTCAGTTTTTCCCAATGCCCAAGGGGCTGAAGCTAGTACAACCAAGAAACAACTAATTATTATTAACAAAAAGGTCAATAAACTCGCATTTTACGAGAATGGTAAATTAATAAAAACATACAGGGTGGCAACAGGAAGAACTTCAAGACTCACCCCGGAAGGAACTTTTTACATAAGAGAAAAAATTGTAAACAGACCTTACTATAAAAAACATATTGCTGGCGGCGATCCGCGTAATCCATTAGGAAACCGCTGGATGGGTTTAAGTAAAAAAGAGAATGGCGGATATCCGTACGCAATACATGGTAATAATAATGAAAGTTCGATTGGAAAATATGTCTCCGGTGGATGTATCCGGATGCATAATAAAGAGGTAAGAGAATTGTTCAGTAAGGTAAAGACGGGGACGAAAGTAATGATTGTTTCCTCGAAAAAAAGCTTTAATCAGTTAGCCGCACCATATTACAAAAATATTGACATCAAAGCTCCTGCCGTTCCAACGGTTTATACTGTTTCAGACAAAACAATTGAAGTATCTGGTAAAACAGAAATAGGAGCAACAGTCACTGTTGCGATTGGGTCAAAAAGGTATACAGCAAAACCTGCGGATTCCAAAGGAACATTTAAGGTCAAGATTCCGAAACAAAAGGCTGGCCTAAAATTATCTTTTACTGCTAAAGATAAATCTGGAAATATAAGCAAAGCTAAAACGGTAGTTGTGCTGGACAGAACAGCGCCAGTGGTTAGCGGAGTAAGTAATAACCGAGTTTACAACAAGGATGTTACGATCTCCTTTAAAGAAGGAAAAGCGACAATTGATAAAAAGTCAGTGAAAACAAAAACCGTTGTGAAAGCAGAAGGAAAACACACAGTCGTGTTAACTGATGCGGCTGGCAACAAGACAACTGTTGTGTTTACGATTGACAAAACAGCGCCAGTAGTGAGCGGAGTAAGTAATAACGCATTCTACAACAAGGATGTTACCATCGCCTTTAAAGAAGGAACCGCGTGGTTAGATGGAAGTCGAGTAAAAACAGGAAAGGCTGTTACTTCAGAAGGAATACACAGAGTTACGATAGCTGATGCTGTTGGCAATAAGAGAACTGTTGTGTTTACAATTGATAAAACAGCACCAGTGGTTAGCGGAGTAAGTAATAACGAAAGCTACAGCCAAGATGTGAATATCTCTTTTAATGAAGGAACAGCAACATTGGATGGAGTAGCAGTGAAAACAGGAACAGTTGTTAGTGCTGAGGGAACACATACATTAGTGGTAACTGATGCGGCCGGCAACAAGACAACTGTAGTGTTTATTATTGAAATAGCAGAACCAATAACAGAACCAATATTGCCTTAAGTTCTAACATTTAAATTAAAATAAGCAAAGTCCCNNGGGACTTTGCTTATTTTAATATTTGTACTTTCACTGTTTTCCTACCCCATTGAATCGCACTTTTATGAGAAGGAACGAAAATATCAATTTTTTTCCCTTTAATGGCGCCGCCAGTGTCGCCGGCAACTGCATAACCATAACCTTCAACATAGACCTTTGTTCCGAGCTTAATTACTTTCGGGTCTACAGAGATTACCTTTTGGTTTGGATTTTTCTTTAGATTTAATCCGATAGCTGTGATGCCAGAGCATCGTTTACAATTCGCTGTATAGGCAGTTGCACTAACTGTTAAAGTCTTAACTACCTTTAACTTCGGTGCTTTACTTGCACTAGTGCTGGCTTTCTTAACAACCGGTTTACTAGCTGGTACATTAGTAATCTTTAATATTTGATTCGGGTGAATAGTATTTGATTTAAGTTTATTCCATTGTTTTAATGTGTTCACGGAGATTTTATATGTTTTTGCAATACGATAAAGCGAATCGCCACTCTTAACTTTATATGTATTGGATGCTGCTGATGCGCCGTTGCTACTTCCGAATAATAATATACCTGCCAAACTACACATGACTAGGAATTTCTTCATAACTGAAAACCCCTTCCTTCTGTTATATAAAAGTTACCACAATAATATTACACAAATATTTCAATAGCTTACTAGTTTCATGACAAAACCGTGATAATAAGGTGTCAGGCACCACTCGTGGACAAAACCCCTAATTTGTCCACGAGTGACGGACTCTGAAGGCAAGGAAGTTCATTTTAATATAATTTGTGCCTTTGTGTTTCTATTCGGGTGAATTATTAAATAGCAAAAAAACCTCTGCCAATTATTATCTCGGCAGAGGTTTTTTGCTATTTTATATCTAGTTGTGTTTTTAGTTCACTTTGAATCCGTTGTTTTTCTTCTTGCGGAACGATGTAGTAATAGATTCCGTTAATTTTCGTCCCGCCGCCTTTTATTGTCATTTGCTGAACGTTACCAGCCGCACTACGGTAATTCTTTTGAATATCCATCATTTGATCAAATGTAAGATTTGTTCTCACATTATTGCCAAGGGCTGTAAAAATACTTTGATATTTAGTAAGCGATGAGAGGCTCGCACCTTCTCTTAAAACACCTTGAATGATTTCACGCTGACGTAATTGGCGCCCAAAATCACCACGAGGGTCTTCATGTCTCATCCGAGTAAAGGCTAACGCTTTTTTGCCATCTAAAGTTACTTGACCTTTAGGAAAATGGTAACCGCCTTGAGAAAAGTCTAAATCATTGTTTACCGTGATGCCGCCAACCGCATCGACAATATCCTCAAAGCCTTCCATGTTTATTTTTAAAAAGTAATCAATGGGAATGTCCAAGAAATTTTCAACCGTGTTCATCGCCATTTCTTCGTTGCCGAATGCGTAAGCATGGTTGATTTTATCCTCGGTGCCTTTACCAACTATTTCTGTTCGGGTATCACGTGGAATACTTAACATCTTTACAGAATTTAGTTTTGGATTCACTGACAAAACAATCATGGTGTCAGAACGACCTTTATCACCTTTACGCTGGTCCACACCTAAGAGCAATACCGAGAAAGGCTCCTTTTCTTGTAATGATACTTCCTCGGTGCGTTTGTCGGATTTTCGATCGACAGGGTGATGCATCGTTTCGACAGCAGTTGTTAATGAGCTATATACTGAATAGGCGTAAACACCGATTCCAATTATTAGTAGTAATAAAACAATTCCAGTTACGCGGAGCCATGTTTTCTTTTTCTTTTTATTCTTTTCAGCTCTCATCTAGTTTTCCTCCACAACGATATTTTGAACCATAGTATAGAATAGCAGATATTATCGAAATTTAATACATTTATTTGAAGAACTTACATATTTTTAACTGGATAAAGTACTAAGAAAATATTCGTTCCACCAACCAAATGGCTCCTAAAATAAATATGACAAGGGAGCCAATTTGGACTATTTTGCGAGAGATTTTCATTTTAAAAAGATACGTAAGTAATGGTAGCAGCAAGAGGACGATGGCCAACTGCACAGTTTCGATCCCAAGGTTAAAATTAATTAACGCAATGGCCAGATGACTTTTAGCAATCGCCATTTCCTTTAAGATACTTGCAAAGCCAAGACCATGGATTAAGCCGAACAGAAACGTGATACTCCAACGGTGCTTAATTTCCTTGCGAAGGATATTTTCTAAAGCGACGTAACAAATACTAAACGCGATAGTTGCTTCGACAAATCGAGAAGGTAACGTAATCCACCCTAACACGGCAAGGGTAAGGGTAATGCTGTGTGCTAGTGTAAAGGACGTTACTATTGATATATACTGTTTAACGGTTTGTTTTCTTAATAATAAGGCAAATAAAAATAATAAATGATCGTAGCCTGTAATAATATGAAGCATTCCTAGTTTAAAAAATGAAAACCAAGATGAGGTTGATGATTTCTGAATGGGATTTGGCGCCTCGGGCTGGTTTTGGTCCGTACCAGGTTGAATTGTTTGACCTTGACCTTGACCTTGACCTTGCTCTTGCTCTTGCTGCACCTCGGTTAACAAGATTGTCCAAGACCGTTCCGTCCCTTGTAAAACCGCCTCGCTGGTTTGACCCATAAAAGATGCGGAAATGAGATCGACATAATTGGTTCCCGTATCATTAAAATAAAAGCCGTCATTATAGACAATTGTGTCACCAGGTGAAAAGGCTGGAAAGATGATTGTGGTTGAAAGGAATTCTTTATTCTCCTTTTTAATAAGCTTCATTTCCTCGACCGTTGGGGTTTGTTCCGTATTGCCCTTGTCCAACGTGAGACCTTCCGTAATTAATTCCTCGATATGATGCTTCCCTTTGTTAATTTCTGATTTTTCGAGCACCCAGTTTTTATTTCGATCAATATCTGGTAGTAATTCGATAACCGATAAAGTATCAAGGGTAAATACCAGTTCCGTTTTCTGTTGATCCATCGTTATTTTTGTATAGCTTGCACTATATGCGTGTGCATCGGCAAGCTTAGGAAAAGAACTATATGGGTTCAACTGTTGATAGTAAGAAACTAAGCTTTACGATTTCTGGAAGTGACTCTCTTGCAGAAGCACGAAATAGTACAGATTATGACTATCTTCCAGCATCATATAAATCTGATGATAGAATTGCTAAAGTTGAATTAATCTCAAATGGCAGCAAAGTAGTTGATTCGATTACACCAATGGAAAAAGATTTTACTTGGTCACCAGAATATACGGTAACAGGCGGTCAGCAATGGTTTGTCGTGAAAGTTACCCAAATGGATGGCGAAAGAATTTATTCTTCACCTATCTGGTCAAAAGAAGAATCTGTTGATGTAAAAGTGAACAGTATTGATATTGACGGCGGAGTCATCGTTGGCGGCAACCCTGCCACATTAAAAGCAGCAGTTGCGAACAATGGTACAGAAGTTGTGAAAAACCTAAAAGTAGATTTCTATTATGATGAAGTAAAAACTGAGAATTTTATTGGCACAAACAATATCTCTTCAATTTTATCAAAAGCTTCTGCAACAGCAACTGCAACATGGGAGAGCCCAATTAAAGGGGACCATAAGCTAATAGCTGTAGTAACTTCCCTGGATGGTCTTGATCTTGGTGATGTTCAATTCTCATTACCTGTTAAAATCAAAGAGCCACTAGGAATGAAAGTGTTAATCGATGCTAACCATGGCAACGAAAATACAAGTGCTGATGGCGGAACTTATAAAGATAACTTAAAAGCCTTTACGCTTATGCTTCAAAAAGAAGGATACACAGTTGCTGAAAATAAAACAGCCTTAACGGATGAAGTGTTAAGCACAACGGAAGTATTAGTGCTTACACATGGAAGAACAGCTTTAACAGCGGATGAAAAAGCAGCCGTTGCTAAATTTGTGAAAAATGGCGGTTCCTTATTAATGGCTGGTAAGAGCAATAACAGCATAGACCCTACCATTAATAACGGATTACTAAGTGATATTGGTTCAGCAATCCGAATGGGTAATGATGGCATATTTGACGATAGCAAGAGCGGAAACTTCTGGAGTGATCCAAAGGTTAGCCCATATGCAGTCAGAGTCCATCCAGGATTAGTGTCTAATCTAATCACTGACCGCGTATCGTTCGTTGATTATTACAGCGGCACAAGTTTATCTGGCGCTGATAATAAAGCACTAACAGATTCAGATAAAGTAACCATTCTTGCAAAAGGAAATGAAACAACGTACCAAGGAAATATTAAAGGTGAATTCACATACGATGCAGTTTCTGATGCAACCGGCGGATCAGCGATTCCGTTAATCGCTTCAGAAGAAATTGGCGAAAATGGCCGTGTAATTGTATCAGGGATGAACATCTTTAATGATAAACAGATGGATGAATCTTATGAACCAAAAGGCAATGACGAATTAATCTTTAATGCGATCAATTGGTTAGCTCATCGTGAAGCGAGGGTTGCCAAGATTGCTGATGTTCGGAAACTAGCGGATGATACAGAAGTAGTAGTGGAAGGAACAGTTACAACTGGAGCAGGCGTTTTCTTTGATGCTTTCAATCTTCAAGATGAGACTGGCGGTATCATGGCCTACTTGGAAGTTCCAGATGGTTCTTTAAAACCAGGCGATAAAGTACGTGTTTATGGACACATGAAGCGATTTGATAACAATATTGAATTAGAGTTTACTAGCTTTGCTAAGGATGTTATTAAACTTGGTTCAGGAGATCCTGTCCAACCGAAACTTGTAGCCACTGGGGAAGCAACATCTGCTGCAAACCAAGGATTCCTTGTAAAGGTAAAGGGTAAGATTGTTTCTAAGTTTGAAGAAAATTCTTATGTCGTCAATGATGGTTCGGGTGATGTGTTAGTATTCACGGATGGATACATTGTGAACCAAAGTGGACCAGTACCAGTTCTTAAAGTTGGGGATACATTAGAGGCAGTTGGACTTTCCGGTTCATTTGCACAAGGTGAGCGAATCCGTGTAAGAGATACGAAAGAATTAATAGGAACAGCAGATACAACTGCGCCAGAAGCACCGTTTATAAATGGGGTGAATGATGCTGATGAAGTAATCAATGGAACAGCAGAATCGGGCGCTAAGGTTGTAGCAAAAATAGAAGGCCAAGAAATAGGTACAGCAACAGTTAATGCTGAGGGTAAATTTACAATGACCATTGCTAAACAAGTAGCAGGCGTGAAGATTGCTGTAACAGCTACTGACGAAGCGGGTAATGTAAGTGCAGCGGCTGAAATAACTGTAAGTGACGTAACTGCACCAGCAGCACCTGTAGTAAACGGTGATGTGAACGATAACGATGTACTTATTAAAGGAACAGCAGAAGTAGGGGCAACCATTTTTGCTCAAGTAAGCAACCAAGAGATTGGCAAAGCAACAGCTGATGCTGAAGGTGAATTTACAATGACTATAGCTAAACAAGTAGCAGGCGTGAAAATTGTTGTAACTGCTACCGACAAAGCGGGCAATGTAAGTTTAGCGGCTGAAAAAACAGTCCAAGACGAAAAAGTTACTAGTGTGAGTGTATCAACAGACAAGCCTGGTACACAGGTCTTTAAAGATCCAATTCAGTTTACTGCATCCTCAGAAGGAAGTAGGAGTCCAGAATATCGCTTCTATATCCTTGATAAAAAGGGAAACCTAATATTCTTGCAAGAATATGGGGTCAGCAATACTTTGAAATGGACTGCAAAAAATCCAGGCACCTATTCCATTTTCGTTGAAGCAAAGGACAAGTATAATTTCGGATTATCCTCATATTATTATGAAGCACGGACGGAATTAACCTTTGATGTAGAAGTTGGTAAGGGTAATGTGAATAAATAAAAATATTTTTAACAATAGGTGATTAGGTGGAAAGAGTAGGAACATGACTCTTTCCACCTTTTTTTACAGGAACCATTAAACCCCACGAGTACTTAAGGCATAGATTCCTTCCAGTTTTCTAATAAAAACCTATATTGATATATTGCTAATTTTGGTAAAATTTAAGAAAAAACAAATTTGGGTAAGGATGGGGAAAGCGTTGAAGGCAGGACATTTTTTAAAGGGAATTTTTATTGCATTTATTTTGTTTTCCGTAATCATGCCGAGCAAACATGCGAGTGCAGCAGAATTAACGGCACATCAGGATTTTTCAAATAAGTTATCTGTTGAACTAACTAATTACATAAAAAAATCTGGCGGGACAGTTACGCTGCAGTACCAGGATCTAGTGACGGGGGAAGTGTTCCAAATGAAGGGGAAAACCTCCGGACGGGCAGCTAGTACGATTAAACTGCCTCTCGCCCTTTATATCATGGAGCAGGCTTCTCAAGGAAAGATCAATCTAAATCAGAAACTAAAGTATAAAAGCTATCATTATTATGGCGGCAGCGGCGTCATCCAAAAACAAAAGGTAGGAACCTATTATACAATCAGAGATCTTGTCAAAAAAGCGATGATTTATAGTGATAATATTGCCTTCATTATGTTAAAGGAACGAGTGGGCCAGGGGAATTTTATCAAGTATATGAAAAGCGTTGGCGGTCAGTATGCTTATCCAAATGGACGAAATTTAACCTCTGCCAATGATTTAACGATTTATGCGAAAAGACTTTATCAATTTTCTGAGAAGAGTCCTCTTGGCAAAGAACTCGTTGGTTATTTGAAACAGACAGTCTATAATACTACTATACCACGTGGGATTAAGGGAGTTGCCGTCGCACACAAGGTGGGGATGATCCCGAATGAAAGAATCTATAATGACGCGGCCATCGTTTATGACAAAACTCCCTTTGTTTTAGCGATTATGACAAAAGGTATTTCCTATGAGAAATCACAGATGGTAATTGCTGATCTGGCAGCCATTGTGAATAAAAATCATAAAGCTAAGGCGTCAGCCAAGTATTTTAAGAGTAAAGCAGATGTGACAATCTATCAAAGTATGTCAAAAACAGCTACAATTGGAACCTTGACGAAATACCAAATCCTTTATATTATTTCGAATCAAGGCACGTGGTATGGGATCAAATTTGGTAAAGGAACAGGTTATATCGAAAAGAAATCGGTGATCGTGCTGATCAAGCAAGCACAAAGCGGCTGGGTCACGAATCAGCCGAAAACCGGTATGATTAAAATGAGAGAAAAGGCACCTATTGTCGACAAATCCACTGCAGGTAAGGTAATTGGCTATATTAATAAATATCAAGAATACTATTTTTTCAAAAAGGAAAAAGACTACTATGTTGTTGACATAGGTGGAAGAGTTGGTTATGTAGCTAGTAAATATATTACGGCTCTTAGTGTTGGCAAGTAAGTTTACCGTTTTAGCAAGAGCGAATTGGATATCTGTCAAAAGGGCTTCCGTAATGGGAGCCCTTTTAGGTTAAAAATTTATAGAAAAAACGCTAATCATATAGTTTTAGAAGTAGTGTATTCCTTTAGTGGTATATTTTTTATAAGTTAACAAATTCTATACATATCAACTAATCATTGATAAAATCTTATATGAATATTGTCAAAATTTCAGGGAGTGTGACAGAATTTGTATGAAAACTAAACAAGTCTAGACGGCATCAATCAAAACCTGACTTACAACGAAACAGTTATTAATCAAGCAAGAAACTTGTAAAATGCAGTTAAAAGCCCCAAAAGGCTTAAAAGGTACATATACGGAGGATAAGAATCGTGCTATTTAGTTCAACAGTATTTTTATTTTTATTTTTGCCTCTTACACTAACTATATATTTTTTTTCACCCAGAAAGTTAAGGAACACGGTCTTACTATTGGCAAGTTTGTTTTTTTACGCATGGGGCGAACCAAAGTTTGTGTTGTTTTTATTTCTTTCCATTCTTCTTAATTATGTTTTTGCCCTGCTAGTTGATCAAAATAGAGAGAAACGTGTATTGGTAAAGTGGGTGTTAGGCGTTACTGTCTTTGCTAATCTTTCCATTCTGATTATTTTCAAATATGCCAACTTTATTGTAGATAACATAAATAACGTGTTTGGAACGACGATTGAATTAGGCAACATCCCGTTTCCGTTAGGGATTTCCTTTTTTACGTTTCAGGGACTAAGCTATGTTATTGATGTGTACAGGAAAGACGGGAAGGCGCAAAAAAATCTGATTAACATGGCGATGTATAAAGCATTGTTTCCACAACTTATTGCAGGACCAATTGTTCGCTATGTAACGGTGGCTGACCAAATTACCGACAGAAAAGAATCGTTACCGAAATTTGCTGAAGGTACCAAAAGATTTATCATAGGGTTAGCGAAAAAAATGATTATAGCCAATAATTGCGGCTGGGTGGCAGATCAAATTTTCTCAATGCCTGCAAGTGAGTTATCTGTTGGTCTGGCGTGGATTGGTATTATTGCTTATTCCTTACAAATCTATTTTGACTTTTCGGGTTATTCCGATATGGCGATAGGTTTAGGAAAAATGTTTGGCTTTGATTTTCTTGAAAACTTTAACTATCCCTATATTTCTCGTTCGGCCACGGAATTTTGGAGAAGGTGGCATATTTCACTAAGTACGTGGTTTAAGGATTATTTATATATTCCGTTAGGCGGGAACCGCGGCGGAACCTTTAAGACCTATCGGAATTTGTTCATTGTCTGGCTGGCTACAGGGATTTGGCATGGCGCCGCATGGACATTTATTGCCTGGGGTGTTTATTACGGTGTATTGATTATGTTAGAAAAAGCCTTTTTGCTGAAATTTATAAAAAGCATTCCGCGGGTATTCCAACATCTTTATGCACTATTAGCCGTTATGATTGGCTGGGTGTTCTTCCGTGCAGAGACATTTACTTATGGGTTTAATTATCTGAAGGTTATGTTCGGTGCCAATGGAAACCCTGTCTGGGACCGCCAAGCTAGTTTTTATTTTTCACAATATGGAATCATCCTTTTGATTGCGATCATCGCTTCTATGCCTGTTATCCCTTTCATCAAAGACAGATTCTTAAAGCAGGGAACAGTCGGTGTCACAAGCAGCAGAGATCTCATTGTCACAGCAAGTTACGCTGTTATTTTCTTTTTAACGCTTGTAAGCGTGGTTTCATCCACCTTCAATCCATTTATTTATTTTCGGTTTTAATAAGTATGGAGGATATTATGAAAAAAGCTAATATACAAGGTCTCACCTTAATTACAATTTTCCTACTAACGATCTTTGGTTTCTTTATCTTTACTTTTGTAACGCCATCAAAGTCAATGTCGCTTTTAGAAAATAGAAATTTAGCACAAAGACCTGATTTAAACTCTGAAAATCTACTTACCGGTGAGTACTCCAAGCGATTTGAGCAGTATTACAATGATCAATTTCCGATGCGTGATACGTTTATCGAAACCAACAGTAGAATTAATAAGAATTTTCTTAGACAAAATATTATTGATGATGTCTATGTGTCGGATGACGGTTATTTGTTATCCAAAATAGCAGAGGGAACGTCGGCTGATGCCAAAAAAATTGCTAGTGGAATCAATGAGTTGGCCGATCGTTTAGCTAAAAAGAACATTGGTGTTTATACCGCATTAATGCCAAATAAACCGACGATGATGGAGAATAAATTTCCCTCTTATTTTCCAAGCTATGGTCAAAAAAATATGGACCTCTTATATAAGGAGCTAGATGAGAATACCCATCCGATTGACTCGCGTGCTACTTTAGAAAAACATATGAATGAGGACTATATGTTTTTCTATTCAGACCATCACTGGCAAGCTAAGGCCGCTTTTTACGCGTATCAGAACGTAATGTCTGAAATTATTGATAAGGAAAACATGAAGGATCCAATTTCGCAGTATAACGATTATTCTTGGGAATTAAAAGGCAAACCGTTCTATGGTTCAGATGCGAGGAAAACAACAAGTGCAAATGCAAAAAAGGCGGATAAAATCCTTGTTGCGGAGCTTAAGGAAAACCACAAGCCGTACGTAATGAAGTGGGGAATAAAATCACGCAGTGGCTTATACAATACGGACTTTTTAACCATGGAGGATCTGTATACAAATCGTTACCAGGCCTATTTAGGCGGAGATTTTGCGCAACTGACGATTACTAATCCGAATCAAACGAATAATAAAAAACTTTTAGTCATTAAAGATTCCTATGCCAATGCATTTGTTCAATTTTTAGTTCCTCACTATAAAGAGATACATGTATTGGATTTACGCCATTATAATAAAATGCCAATCGAGAAATATGTAGATGAAAATAAAATTGATCAAATTGTCCTGTTAAATAATATTAACTCGATTTTTGTCACTCCTGCTTTAACAAACTTTAACCATCCAGGGCAGGGTGAAAATCAATAAACAACTTTGAAAAAAAGCCCTCCATCTTAGCCTTTTGCTGAAATGGAGGGCTTTTTTCGTTGACAGGTTTTGATCAGGATGTTGTTCTTAGGCAAACTTCACCCGTATGGTATGCTTTTAACTTTTTGAATTTTGGTAAATTTATAGAAAGCCTTATAAGTGTATAATGCTATAATAATAGTATCTAAGTTTTTTTTAGGAAGGGGAAAATAATGAGTAAAAAATTATCTGTTTCTTTACTGATCCTTGTGCTTTTATTCCCTGCTTTAGGGAATTATGCTCACGCAATAAGCACGACGACACCCAATAAGTCCACTCAAAAATATGTGTATTACCCAGACACTGTAAATGGAACAAAAGGAAATAATATTAAATATATCTTGTATTTTGATACCTCCGGGTATTTGTCCCATGCTGTTTTAAAAGAAAAGGGAACGCAGCGAATTCTTGCTAGATATGTTTATTATCCCAGAACTGTTTACGGGAACCATGGGGAAAATATCAAGTATGTTTTGAACTTTAATGCCTCTGGATATGTAACCAATGCGGTTTTAAGAGAAAAACAGACGCAGCGAATTTTTTCGAGGTATGTGTATTACCCAAACACTGTGTATGGTACCCATGGGAAAAATATCAAATATGTCCTGAACTTTAATGCCTCCGGTTATGTGTCAAATGCTATATTACGAGAAAAAGGAACCCAGCGAAATCTTGCTAGATACGAGTATTATCCTAATACGGTGTATGGCACCCACGGGAAAAATATCAAGTTTAGCTATACCCTAAATAATTTAGGGTATGTAACCCAGGCTACGCAAAGAGAAAAAGGAACTCAACGCGTTCTTTCATGGTATCAATATCAAGCAAAAACGGTTTACGGGAACCATGCATCTAAGGTCAGTAGCCTTAAATTAAATGTACCCTTGATCAATCAAAGGCCAGAGCTGCCAACAGGTTGTGAAATTACGGCAGTTACAATGATGCTCCAGTATAAAGGCGTGCGTGTCGATAAAGTCACCTTAGCGAAAAAAATGCCTAGGCATTCAAGTAATCCAAACCTAGGTTATGTTGGGAATCCATTTACAAAATCAGGATGGACTATTTATCCTCCTGCCTTAATGGGATTAGTAAAGAATTATGCTGGAAGTGCCAAAAACCTAACAGGTGCTAGTAATGGAACAATAGAAAAACAATTAGTAAATAACAAACCAGTTGTTGTTTTGGTTTCACGTATGCATGGTTTTTCAGTGCATGCATTGGTGCTAACAGGATTTGATCAATCTAATTATTACTATAATGATTGCTGGACAGGGGAAAAGAATGTCAAAATCAGCAAAGCGGAATTTAATAGATTATGGGGCAACCAAAGTAAGAGGGCCATATCTTATTAATTAACAATTGCTTTATCCGGTTGTCATCCTATTCTCGTCCTTTCCAGGAATTTATGGTATTAAATACGTGAATACAAAACATAAGGCTGCCTTTTGGCGGCCTTTTTTGCGTTATAACACGGACAATCAAGATTAATACGAGATTAATACGGGAATAATACATGTAAACCGAAGTTAGGTTCTTATTGTGTTCCTTCTATTATCATGTGATACATAAAGTGAAAAAGTAATACATATAAATTTATTTTGGACTACCTTGTTGGAGGAATGGAAATGTTAAAGGTTACCGTAGCTATACCTGTTTATAACGCGGCAAGACATTTGAATGTAACACTGGATTCCTTAATGCACCAAACGATGGATGCGTCAGATTTTGAGGTCATTTGTGTGAATGATTGCTCTACAGATAATAGTAAGGAAGTTATTGAGAACTTTAGTAATTTAATGAGTAACATTGTTCTCATTGATCGGGAGAATAATTCAGGAGGCCCAATGATTCCACGAAACGATGCGATAGATGCTGCTCGTGGTGAATATATTCTTTTCCTGGACAATGACGATTTCCTAGGAGAAGAAGCGCTTGAACGCCTTTATATAGAAGCAAAAAAAAATCAGTCCGATGTCATTTATGGCAAGTATGTTGGTATCAATGGGCGTAAAGTACCTGGGTCTATGTTTAAAAAAGGGAACCGTCCGAAGGCTGATATTATCAAAGATAATTTAGTTAACTCTTTAGCACCTCACAAGATGTTTAAGCTCTCTTTTCTGAGACAAAATGATTTTAGATTCCATCCAAAGGCTGTAGTGGGTGAAGATCAGCTTTTTGTCATGCAATGCTATGTGACAGCTAAGGTTATTACCGTACTCGCAGATTATCATTATTACTTCGTTGTATCGCGTGGGAAGGAGAATCTGAGTGTAAAGTATTTCCCTGCAGAGCAATTCTTTTTTTCCTTTAATCGTCTCATGGAATTTTTACATGAATGTAACCATGATGAATCATATAAAACAACATTAAAGATTGCTTTCTTAAACCGATTTCTACATGCCAGCCGTTTACGCGGGCATCTATTAACATCTCGGTTAACACACGAACAAAAAATAGACTGGTTAAGTGAAACCAAAAGGTTTATTGACAACCATGTGGATGACAGCTTACTTACTTCTCTAGAACCTCGGTTCCATTACTTTATGGAAGTGGCAAAAGAAAATGATATTCATAAACTGGCTTCAGTCCAAATATAGAATCCTTATTCTGGACATGAGAGGAATACAGAAAAAATATAGAGGTGACCACCATGTGGAAAATGAAAACAAAACGGGCAAATGTAATCACTTATACTAGACCTTCCATTAAATCTATACCAGCCAATCACTATGAAATACCTGGGCAGGAGCACATTGTTTATCCATGTATAAAAGGTTGGTTTGAGATCAGGCGAGTCGATAAAGATAATATAAAGACCGTAGAATTTATTCGGAAAGAAGATATCCGGTACAGTACGGAATATTTGATCTTTGTTATGAAAGAAAAAGCCAGACGTCTAATGAGAATTAAACCTCTAACAATAAAATTTCTTAGAAGTGCAATGATAAAAAGCAAAAGGTGAGGAATACTATACTCCTCACCGACTTCAAAAAACTCAACTCAAATTTCATCTGTTTGTAATAAATGAAGGACAGGATCTAAGGGCATTATATTGCCAGTATCTCCATTTTCATCTCCATCGTCATCCTCATCATTCCATTCAGAAATACTATTATATTCAATACAATCCTCACAAAAACCATTTATTAAGTAGTATGAAATATCCTCCCGTCCGCAATCAGCACATAGTGCCATAGTACCACCTTCTATTTCAGTTTACTTTGTATAATATTTTGTCCTAAAATTTATTAATCATACTAAGTAGACATTATTTATTAACTTGGGAATCCTTTTCCATAGCCCTTAACATCCAGTCATCAGCCCTTTTTCTTAGCCAGTGTAGATCTTCATTGGCCTCAAGCCATTTATCTTTGAGGAGCTGATTTTGTTGTATCATTTCATCAATAATGGATATCAAACTTAGTCCCATTGCTCTTATTTTTTCGACGGAAGTATCCTGATCAACAGTTTCAAAAAAAATTCTTATTCTTTGAATTTCCAACATTTGATTACTCATACCTTCCACCTCTTTCTAGGATTATCTATAACTTATTCGATAGTAATTAATAAATGTACATAAAATTTACCATTTTAACTGAACATTCCCCAGCTGGGACATATCTCCAGTTGTTATGATAGGCCTTTTTTACTATATTTATATTATGTATTAACATTTCTATGAAACTTTAAGATAATAGTTTATATATCTACAAAAAAATTATTTAGGAGGGCTTAAAAATCAAATTTCGACAATTGAATATTCCATTAGTGATATTCTTTCTTGGATTCTTCGGATTATTTTTTATAAATGATGAAACCGCTAAGGCCGAGGATGGAGCGTGGAAAGCTACTTTCTACCCCAGAATTGATTTTACAGGAACTGGGATAACTAAAACATATACAAATGTAAAATTCGATTGGAAGGCGAATTCGCCTGATCCAAAAATTCCAACAGACAATTTCTCGGCAGTATTTGAGAAAACGGTAACCATCTCAAGTCCAGGGAAATATCGCCTAACAGGAAAAGCTGATGATGGGGTATGGATTTATGTAGATGGGAAGAAAAGGATAGATTTTTGGAGTGACGGCGTACATTCTATTAATAAAGAAATCTATTTAACAGCAGGTACTCATACGCTAAAGGTTCAATATTATGAAAAAAAGTGGAGCGCTGCGCTAGCCATTGATTTGGTAAAACTTCCTGAAAGTATTGGGTCAGATTCGTGGTCAGCAGAATTTTATCCGTCAGCTGATTTTTCTGGGAGTCCAGTAAAGAAATTTTATCCAACCTTAAACTTTCAATGGGGGAGCGGACCACCAATTTCGGGTATTCCATCTGACCATTTTACTGCTGTATTTAAAAAACAAGTAAAGGTAGCTAAATCTGGCAATTACAGATTAGCAGGCAAGGCAGATGATGGAGTGCGTGTCTACGTCGATGGTACCAAAAAAGTTGATAAGTGGAAGTCGGGAATTAATCCATTTAGTCAAGATGTTTATCTAACAGCTGGTAACCATACTATATTAATAGAATATCTTGAAGACAAATATAGTTCTTCTTTTGCATTTAACATTGAAGAAGTAGTGGATACAATCCCACCAGAAGAAGTCGATACAATCCCAGTTGATAAATGGAGTGCCAGATTTTATCCGTCCAGGGATTTTACAGGGACACCTATAAAGAAAGAATATAATGAATTACAATTTTCTTGGGGTGGCGGTTCACCAGATTCCAAGATCCCAACGGATAATTTCTCAGGTATTTTTGAAAGAAATTATGTTGTGGATGAAACAGGGGATTATAAAATCGTAGGAAAAGCCGACGATGGTGCAAGAGTGTATATTGACGGAATCCGTTATGTGGATAAATGGACAGATGGCGTGAATTACATTGATGTTCCGATTACGCTAGTGCCTGGGACCCATACCGTTAAAGTCGAGTATTATGATTCAAAATATAGCGCTTCATTGAATTTAAATTTAGAACCAATTAAACAAGAGAATGAAACGATTGATCCAACTAAGTGGAAAGCAACTTATTATCCATCAAAGGATTTTACAGGTACCCCATTAATAAAAGTTTATGATGAATTACAATTTTCTTGGGGAAATGGCTCGCCAGATCCTATGCTCCCAACTGATGGTTTCTCTGGAACCTTTGAAAAACAATATGTTGTGACGAAACCTGGAAAATATAGATTCATAGGAAAAGCAGATGATGGTGTACGAGTTTATGTAGACGGAGTACTCAATGTCGATAAATGGAAAGATGGCGTGAATATCATCGATGATCCAGTAACTCTAACGACGGGTACCCATACCATTAAGGTTGAGTATTATGATTCTAAATATAGTGCCACGATAAAATTAGATCTCATTGAAGATTTTTGGGAAGCGAAATTCTATCCTAGCAATAGTTTTATAGGGACTCCTGTTCAAAAAACGTTTGATGATCTGGATTTTTATTGGAGTGGATCTCCTATAACCAATATCCCAGCAGATAATTTTTCCGCTGTTTTTGAAAAAAAGGTGTATATCGCAAAATTAAGTAATTATAAACTTTCAGGTAAAGCCGATGATGGCATACGTATTTATGTTGATGGTGTACGTAAAGTGGATAGCTGGAAGGACGGGGTTAATAATTATAGTTCTTCCCCCCAACAATTGTCGGAAGGGATTCACACCATTAAGGTTGAGTATTATGACAGTAAGTATAGTGCCTCATTAGTAGTGAACTTAAGTGAGGTTATTAAGAAAACCACTACTCAATATACCAATTATGATATTTCATTAGGAGAACTTCTTAATAAACAAATTGGTGTATCACAAACTGATAAAAAATATGATGCTTATGTAAGAAGTGACTTGCTAACAGTCAATGCCTCGACGCCAAATGTGGGTGTTGTAAACACTGATAGTACAAATGTGAGAGGTATACCAGTTAATGGCTGGATCCTTGGAGAATTAGATAAAAATGAACAAGTGACAATCTATTCCAAAACCATGCAAAGCGATGGATATTATTGGTATAAGATTAATTATAATGAAACATGGGTTAATCCAAGTCCAACGGATATTAGCTACTATATTAACCCTACCAATTTTGGAATTGGCACTTCAAGTTATTATCAATTTCTTAAGCTTTCCGAAATGGCTGGAGCAGATGCGTACGAAGTGAATCAAAAAATATTGACCAATAAAGGAATTCTTACAGGAAAAGGACAAGTTTTTGTTAATGCAGGAGCACTGTATAACATCAATGAAATTTACTTGATTTCCCATGCGCTGCTTGAAACAGGCAATGGCAGTTCTTCGTTAGCAAAAGGGGTTAAGGTCAAGAAAAAGCTGGATAGTAATGGGAATCCTGTCATTGATCCTGCTACAGGAGAAGAAGAGATTACCGAAATAGCAAGTGATGCAGCCTCCTATGATGCGATCGTTTATAATATGTATGGTGTTGGTGCTTTTGATAAGTGTCCGCTTCATTGTGGAGCAAGAAGGGCATTTAATCAGGGCTGGACTACACCGGATAAAGCGATTGTGGGTGGGGCAAAATTCGTTGCCTTGAATTATATTGATCAAGGGCAGGACACGCTTTATAAAATGAAATGGAATCCTGCAGCTCCAGGTACACATCAATATGCAACTGACATTGGCTGGGCTGTGAAACAAACACCTAACATTTTTAATCTTTATAGTTTACTAGATAGCTATACTTTAGTTTTTGATGTACCTAAGTATTAAGTCCTAAAAAATGAAGTGGAAGATTTCTTCCCTTCTTTTTTTTTGCAATAAAGACACGGATCTAGAATCTTACCTCGCTTGAAAATGTATTTGAAAGAGTGTATAGTTTTAATTGAGTTTTTGTCAAGAAATTTGTCGTTTTTTGTTAATTAGGATGAAGAGTGGTACGGTTAATTATGTATCTTTTAATAATAAAGTTACTTTAAATTAAGCATGTTAAGTATGATAAGGAGTGTGGACCATGATTTTTGCAGAAATTCTTGCCGGAGGAAAAGGAACAAGAATGGGTAATATTAATATGCCCAAGCAGTTTTTAACTTTAAATAGTAAACCTATCATTATACATACAATTGAAAAGTTTATCCTGAATGATCGTTTTGAGAAGATCCTAGTCGTTACGCCGAAAGAATGGGTTAATCATGCCAAAGATATTATTAATAAATATATTGGAAAAGACGCCAGGATTGTTGTGATTGAAGGCGGAAAAGATCGCAATGAATCCATCATGAGCGGCATCCGCTATATCGAAAAAAACTTTGGAATTAACGATGATGATGTGATTATTACCCATGATTCTGTAAGACCATTTCTAACTCATCGAATTATTGAAGAGAATATTGAAGCGGCCATTAAGTTTGGGGCTGTTGATACAGTGATCGAGGCGATTGATACGATTATCCAATCTGAGGATGGAGAATTTATCTCAAACATTCCGGTAAGGGATACTATGTATCAGGGACAAACTCCACAAAGCTTTAATATCAAGAAATTGGTTACTTATTATAATGCACTAACCGAGGAACAAAAAATGATTCTTACGGATGCATGTAAAATTTGCGCGCTTGCAGGTGAAAAGGTTAAGCTTGTCAAGGGTGAATTATTTAATATAAAGGTAACAACCCCATATGATTTGAAGGTAGCTAATGCAATCCTACAAGAGAGGGTTTCACGATGATTAATCAAGTGTATCGCTTAGTGTCGCCACGACAGTTTGAAGTGACTTATAAAGATCGTTCCATTCAGTCCGATAAAATTGTAGTGCGTCCCACTCATCTCTCCATATGTGCGGCTGACCAAAGGTATTACACCGGCACACGTGGAAAAGAAGCAATGGCAAAGAAACTGCCAATGGCACTAATTCATGAGGGGATTGGTAAAGTGGTTTATGATCCAAATAATGAGTTTGCACCTGGAACCCGGGTCGTGATGGTGCCGAATACCCCAACTGAAAATGATGAAGTCATTGCAGAAAATTACTTGCGATCGAGTAAATTTCGTTCAAGTGGTTACGACGGATTTATGCAGGACTATGTTTTTCTTCACAGGGATCGGATTGTTCCATTACCAGAAGAAATTGATCCATCGGTTGCGGCTTTTATGGAATTAATCACCATCAGTATGCATGCCTTGGTGCGCTTTGAGGCAAAAGCCCATGCTCGAAAAAATACGTTCGGGGTATGGGGAGATGGGAATTTAGGTTATATAACCACGCTGATTTTAAAGAAACGCTATCCTGATAGCAAGGTGTATATTTTTGGAAAAACAAAATATAAAATGGATCATTTTTCGTTTGTTGATGAAGCGTATCAAATTGATGAAATTCCGGATGATTTACGGATTGATCATGGATTTGAATGTGTTGGCGGGCATGGCAGCCAATCTGCGATTAATCAAATGATTGATTATATTAATCCAGAGGGATCTATTTGTATACTCGGTGTCTCTGAATATCCTGTTGAAATAAACACTAGAATGATTCTAGAAAAAGGTCTTACGATGATTGGCAGCAGTCGAAGTGGACGAACTGATTTTGTCAACACTGTAAATTTCATGGTTGAGCACCCGGAAGTGGTCGAGTATTTTGGCATGCTGATTGGAGAAGTTCACCAAATAAAGAACATCCAAGATATTATTGATGCATTTGAAAAAGACCTGACAAACTCTTGGGGAAAAACCATTCTCGAATGGAAAATATAAAATAAAAAAGGCAGGCATGGCGATGTATCTACTGAGAATTTTTCCAACAATTATGGTGAAGGGATTCATTCAGATGATCTTTTACCTGTCATGCCTTCTTTTTAAAGTAAATAATGAAAAGGTCACCTTTGCTTCCTATCGGGCCACGGAGATTCAGGGAAATCTCTATTATATTTATAAGGAATTACACGGAAGATATCCCAATTGGACATGTAATTTTCTTTTTAAAAAGTATAGCAGCTCATTACTAGGCAAATTCCACTATGTTCTACATATGGTTAAAGCGAGTTATCATTTAGCAACATCCCGTTATTTTATCATCGACGACTATTATTTCCCCGTTTATGTGATAAAACCTCGACAGGGAATGGACATTATTCAGCTTTGGCATGCAGCAGGTGCATTCAAGAAATTTGGCTTAAGCACCGTAGATAAAGAATTTGGTCCCAGTTCAGATTATTTAAAACATGTTAAGGTTCATTCAAATTATTCTAAAGTATTTGTGAGTTCCTCGGAAGTCATTCCTTTTTATGCTGAAGCCTTCGATATGCCATCCTCAAGGATATTCCCATTAGGTGTACCGAGAACAGATTATTTTTTTAATAAACGAGAGCAGTTCAGATTGATGGGCGAATTACAGAGTGAATTTCCTGAGATTCAGGGGAGAAAGATTATCTTATATGCTCCTACCTTTAGAGGGAAAAGTCATTATCAAGAATCATTTCACTGTCCTATCGATTTTTCAGCTATGAGGGAAACTCTCGGAGATGAATATGTACTACTGATTCATTTACATCCATATATGCGTTCGGACATCACTATTAAGGATGAAGATAAAGGTTTTGTCTTTCATGTAAAGGAAAAATTCAACATCGAACAATTACTAGTTCTAGCGGATATTCTTTTAACAGATTATTCATCGGTTATTTTTGATTATAGTTTATTAGTCAGGCCAATTGCTTTTATTGCTGATGACCTTGAAGAGTATATAAGGGAACGAGATTTTTATTTTCCTTTCCTGTCATTTATTCCAGGGCCGTTCTTTCATCAAACTCAAGATCTGATTGAATGGATCCAACAAGATGAATTTGATCTGAAAAAAATTGAGCAATTTAGAAATCGTTTTTTTACATACTTTGATGGAAAAACAAGTAAAAGAATCGTAGATAATTTAATTGAAAAAAGCTAGATCGCATAAATTTTCCAGTAGGAGATTAATAATGTTAAAAAATAAAATGGAAAACCAAGCGGAAAGTAAAGGAAACAGCTCTCAATATAGTCTTGTTTACCGTTTTTTCCGTAAAGTTATTTTTCGTTTGCTTTACCTATTTTTTTGCCTATTTCCGTTAAATAAAAAAAAAATATTATTTGCATCAGATAGCCGAACCGATTTAAGTGGTAACTTTGAATTTGTTTATCAGACATTAAAAAGAAAAAATGTAAATTACCAATACCATTTTTTTTTAAAAGAGAGTACGCGGGCTTATAAAACCTATTGGGAAATGGTTCGTTTAGCTTTTCATCTGGCAACGGCAAAATTTATTTTGTTGGATGATTTTTATCCGATGGTCTATCCATTAAAGATACGGAAAGGTGCCGATCTTATCCAGTTATGGCATGCAGTCGGTGCGTTTAAAACCTTTGGATACAGCCGTGTAGGTCTTCCAGGCGGTCCAGACCCTCATTCTTTGAGTCACCGCAATTACACGAAGGTAATCGTAAGTTCGGAGAATGTGGCAAAGCATTATGCTGAAGGCTTTGGGATTAGTGAAAATCGGGTCTTTGCAACTGGGATACCAAGAACGGATGTCTTTTTTGATCAAGCTTACCAAGTGAAGGTTAAAGAAGAATTATACAGAAAGTATCCCATTTTATCGAAAAAAAAAGTCATTATGTTTGCACCGACCTTTCGAGGGGCCGGCCAGCAGTCTGCCTATTATCCGAAGGATTATCTTCATTTAGAAAAACTTTATCATGCCTTACATGATGAGTATGTTTTTCTATTTAAAATGCATCCATTTGTAAAAGACTATTGGCAAATCCCTGAAGAATATAAAGATTTTTTCTACGACATTTCACATTATCGGGAAATTAATGATTTATTATTTATCTCAGATCTATTAATAACCGATTACTCCTCTGTTTGCTTTGAGTTTGCATTATTAAATAAACCGATGATTTTCTATTCTCCAGATGTAGAGGAATATATAGCAACACGAGATTTTTATTATAAATATGATTCATTTATCCCTGGCCCATTAGCAAGGACATTAGATGAATTAATTGAAACCATTCAAAATAAAGACTTCAAAATGGAAAAAATCGAGACATTTGTTGATTACTTTTTTGATCATACGGATGGAAAATCAAGCGATCGTGTTGTAGACCAACTCATCGTAGATACTGATTCCAAATAAAGTGGAATTTTATCCCTATTCTTTTATTTAAATCATAAAAGAGGAAAATGATGTTAATAATAGTTAAAAAAGATGAGCGTTTTAAAAAATGGTGCTTTGTTTTTTTTACAACAGAGGAGATATTATATGAGTAAACTTCAATATATCATTCATCCTGAATTAGAAGATGTGAAGGTAAGTATAATTACCCCAGTTTTTAATGTGGAAGAATATATTACGGAGACATTGGAGTCTCTTGTCAACCAGACGTTAGATCACATTGAAATTATTATGGTTGATGATGGGTCAAGTGACCGAAGTCCAGAAATCATTGAGGAATTTGCAAATAAATACGGAAATATTGTCTTTATTAAACAAGAAAATTCAGGACCAGGGGTAGCGCGGAACAATGGTTTAGAAGTAGCAAGAGGTGAATTCATTAGTTTTGTTGATTCAGATGACCTCTTACCACTTGATGCCTTAGAAACCATGTATAATAGTGGGTTAAAAGAAAAGGCAGATATCGTTTTAGGAACTTCTTTAAGCTTCAATAGTACAGAAACATGGTTTATCGCTAGTCACGTGAATAATGGTGTATACGTTCCAGGTGAAAAGAGCCTCGTCTCCAATCCAGGGTTACTATTCTCACTGGGACCGTGCAATAAGCTTTACCATTCTAAAATCGTAAAAGGAATACGGTTTCCTGCTGATATTCATGTAACTGAGGATCAGCCATTTGTGATTGAAGCCTATATGAAGGCAAATAAAATATATACAGTTGATAAAATCATTTATAAATATCGGTCTAGGGAAGCGGAGGAGAATTTATCCTTATCACAAACTGTGCGCGTGAATTCTGTAAAGGTTTTAACCGATATTTTTAAAAGTTTACGTATTTCTGATCAATTATGGGATAAATATATTTCAAATCAACATACCCGATTTGCTTTAAAGAAAAGTTATTATACCAGAATTATTTCAGCAGACATTTGGCCTGCTATTCGAAGTGCGCTTGTAAGCAAGGATCAAAAAACTCAAATAGAATCATTTACCCTGGTTTTGGAGTGGGTGAAAACTTTAGATTATCATTTATTTAATCAGATTCCGTCGTTACATAGAGTGATGACCTATGAAATTGCAGATCGGTATAAACTGGTTAGTCCAGCTGCCAAAAAACTGTATCTACAATGGTTAAAGGTTTGTTTCTCAAAACTGGATCCAGGTTCTTTACATGCATTAGAGACTTCGAAAAAACAAAAAGTGTTCATGGCGGTTAAGAAAGCATGGAAAAGAAATAATCTTTCCCCGATCTTTTTCTATCTAGTAAAAGTTAAATTTAAAAAAATAAAAACCAAGGTAAAAACGGCCCTTGTCCGGCGGGTGGCTTTTCCATTTTTTAGCACCCTGCCTGTACAAAAGAAAATTACGATGGCGACCAACAAATTTCCGAGATTAACGGATTCGTTTGAGCATATTTATGATGAATTAATTAGTCAGCGCCCAGATTACAAAATTAGAGGTCATTTCAAGAAAAAGCGAAATTTCAGGGATTTCTGTAGACTGTATTATGATATCGCGACTTCCCGTTATTTAATCTTAGATGATTATTATCGTCCATTATATAAGCTTCGTGTGCGCAAGCAAACGGAAGTGATTCAAACATGGCATGCAGCTGGTGCTTTTAAGAAATTTGGCCATAGTGCCGTAGGGTATCGTGAAAGTAATTCCACCCAATTTGAACGAAGTGCTCATCAAATTTATACAAAAGCAGTAGTTACAAGTAAAGAGATTATTCCTCACTATGCTGAGGCATTTGAAGTGCCGGAAGAAAATATTTACCCATTAGGATTGCCGCGAACAGATGTCTTTTTTGATAAGGAATTAATGGAATTCGTTCACCAGCGATATCTGGGAACCTATCCACAGCTTAAAAATAAAAAAGTGATTACCTATGCTCCCACGTTTAGAGGTGGTCCAGGTAAGCGGGCTAATTTTAATATTAAATTGGATTTAGTAAAAATGGCTGAAGAACTTTCAGATGAATATGTACTGATATTAAAGCTTCATCCATCTGTTACCAAAAAAGTTCAAATACCAGAGGAAGCAGCAGACTTTGTTATAAATATGAGTTCGAATGAAATAAATAATGTATTAATGAATACGGATATCTTAATTAGTGATTATTCATCTTTAGTTTTTGAATTCTCTTTATTGGAACGACCAATGATTTTCTTCGCATATGACCTTGATGAGTATCTCGAAGATCGTGGTTTTTACTATGAATACTCTGACTTTGTTCCAGGGCCAATTGTAAAAACTACTGACGAGGTTATCAAAACGGTGAAAGAAAACCAGTTTGATTTTAAAAAGATTGAAAGCTTTAAACATCGATTCTTCGATGATCTTGACGGAGAATCTGCAAAAAGATTTGTGGATATACTAATAAAACCATGATAGTAAATATCATGGTTTTATTTTTAAATAGACCGAACGTGAATCCTTTCACTAGTGTTTGAAATAAAAACTAGTGGGATATATAATGGGAAATGGATTGTTTTTCTGCAAGAGTTTTCAGGTGGTGAATAAACGCTGCAATGAAAACTCGGTGAGGAGTTGAAAAGAATGAAAAAGGTATTAACGTACGGGACTTTTGATTTGCTCCATGTTGGTCATATCAATATATTAAGAAAAGCTAAGGAATTAGGAGATTTTCTAATCGTTGGTCTATCAACAGATGAATTTAATATCGAAAAGAATAAAAAAGCCTACTATAGTTATCAGGACCGACAATTAATTTTGGAGTCAATTCGCTATGTTGACCACGTCATTCCGGAATCCTGCTGGGAACAAAAGATCCAGGACGTAATTGACCATAATATTGATGTCTTTGTAATGGGTGATGATTGGAAAGGTCATTTTGATTTTCTAAAAAGGTATTGTGAAGTGGTTTATTTGCCAAGAACTACCGGTATCTCAACCTCCAAAATTAAATCCGATTTAAATTATGTGAAAAATGATTAGAGAAATTGTCATATCCATTTATTTGTTTATATTTAAGTGCTTTTTTATGATTTGTAAGGCATTCCCATTAAAAAATAAGGTCACCTTTCTGGTTTCCTTTGGGGATAATGCCAAATATGTGTACGAGGAAATCCTTCACCAGAATATACAACAAGAAATTGTCTTTTTATGTAAGGGTTCTTCACTTTCACTTTTTAAGAAATATCCTGCTCTTCCTGTCATTCCATTTGAAACATCGTTTATCGATCTATTGCGTTCTATCTATCACCTCGCTACTTCCAAAAAAATTATTATTGATAACTATTTTGGGGTTTTGGCTTCAACTAATTTTAAAACGGGTGTGGAATGTATCCAGCTTTGGCACGCAGCAGGTGCGATTAAAAAGTTTGGACTGGCGGATGAGTCCAATGTCAATCGTAGTAATAGGGCTCATAAGCGATTTCTACGAGTTTACGAAAAATTTCATAAGGTGGTTGTTGGGTCAGACAAAATGGCTGATATTTTTAAACAGGTATTTGCCCTAAAGGATCAAAACATTCTTCGAACAGGAATACCGAGAACTGACTTTTTTTTTGATGAGAACAAACATAAAGCAATTATTTCTAAATTAATAGATGAGAATCCTGAATTAACATCCAAAAAGGTGATCTTGTATGCCCCAACATACAGGGATCATCAATTAGATCAATTTGAATTAAAATTGGATTTAGAAAAAATGTATCAGGAGCTCAGTGATGAATATGTTTTGTTGCTCCGTTTCCATCCTGCGATAAAAAGTTCATTAGAAAACAATGAATTATATTCTAATTTTGTTTATGATTATTCATCCTCAAGTTATGATGTTAATGAACTGTTACTTATCACTGACTTGCTGATTACAGATTATTCTTCCATACCATATGAATTTTCATTATTAAATAAACCCATGATCTTTTTTACTTATGATATAGAACAATACAAAGTGGAAAGAGGATTGTGGGAGGATTTTGAAGAGACCGTTCCAGGTCCGATCACGAAACATACGGATGAAATCATTACGATTATTACAGATAACTTATTTGATTATCAGAAGGTTACCAGTTTTTCTGACATTTGGAATAAATATTCAAACGGGATATCCAGCCAGAAGCTCGTAGATTACATTTTTAAAGAATCACAAAGCGACTCGTATCAAAGGGATAAGAACTCAAACTAACTACATATGTCTAATTGCGTTAGAATTTATCCTTTTTTTATGGTAAAATGTTATGGTCTTTGAGGGGGAATGATTCATTTTATGAAAAGGTCTTATCTTATATCCCCAATTAAATCGTTTAGGAAGGATCAACACGATGTCAATGTTTAAGGTCATAAGGGAACAGATTAGCAGTTTTTATCTCATCAGAAGATTATCCCTTTTTGAATTAAAAAGTGCAAATAACAGTCATTATTTAGGGATATTATGGGAATTAATCAATCCCATGATTCAAATAGGTATCTATTATTTTGTATTCGGATATGGTATCCGTGGTGGACGTGCAGTAGAGGGGATTCCGTATTTCTATTGGATGCTGGCGGGTATTTTAGTTTGGTTCTTTGTTAATCCAGCAATATTGGACGCTTCAAAGTCGATCTATACGAGGATCGCCTTAATCGCAAAAATGAGCTTTCCGATGAGTGTTATTCCAACCTACGTCATTATATCGAAATTTTATCAGCATCTCATGTTAGTTGGAGTCATTGTGGTTATCTTTCAATTTACAGGCTATCCTATATCGATCTATTATTTGTCGTTACCCTATTATATGTTTGCCACCATTATTCTACTGGTAGCTATTTCATTAATTACTTCTACCTTAGCGACGATTGTACGGGATGTCCAAATGATTGTCCAAGCGATTGTCAGAATGCTGCTTTATCTGACACCATTATTATGGACGCCTGAAAGACTTCCACATATCGTTCAAAGTGTTATGAAGTTTAATCCATTATACTATATTGCTGAAGGTTATCGCGCTGCTCTGTTAGGGCATAGCTGGTATCTAATTGAACACATTAAATATACCGCCTACTTTTGGGGACTTGTTTTCGTGTTGTTATTTATAGGCTCTGCACTGCACTTGAAATTTCGAAACCGATTTGTAGACTACTTGTAAAGTGGAAGTGGAAAAAATGACTAAAACAGTTATTATTGATAATGTATCAAAGAAATACAAATTGTATAATAGAACATCTGATAAGCTTCTTGATATTATTTTGCCCAATGGCTATGGTGATGATTTCTACGCATTGCAAAATATAAGTTTCACCGCTGAACAGGGCGATGTGATTGGTTTAATTGGTGTAAATGGCTCCGGGAAATCGACTCTATCCAACATTATTGCAGGCGTAGTTCCACCTACAAATGGAAAGGTCGAAACGATTGGACAAACATCTTTAATTGCGATTGCCTCTGGGTTAAACAATAATTTAACGGGTCGAGAAAATATTGAACTGAAATGTTTAATGCTCGGTTTTAGTAAAAAAGAAATCCGGGAGCTCGAACCTGAAATTATTGATTTCTCCGAACTAGGAAGGTTTATTGATCAGCCTGTAAAAACCTATTCAAGTGGTATGAAATCAAAGCTTGGTTTTGCCATCTCCGTGACTGTAGATCCAGATATATTAATTATCGATGAGGCGCTCTCCGTTGGGGACCAAGCATTTGCAGAAAAATCCAAGAAAAAAATGTACAGCTTTAAAGAGAAAGGGAAAACCATCTTTTTTGTAAGCCATGCGATTGGCCAGATTAAAGATTTTTGCCAAAAAGCTTTATGGTTAGAATTTGGTCAAATCAAAGCATATGGGACGACTGCAGAAGTGGTTCCGCAATATGAAGCGTTTCTCAAAGAATTTAAGGCCATGTCTAAAGAGGAACAGCGAAAGTTTAGAGAAACAGCCTTAGAAAAGCAGAGCAGATTAGTTTTAAATACAGCTAGATAATAAAAAGAGGCACAAAAATAATTGGCTAGATCCATTTTTTTGAGCCTCTTTTTATAAATATGAAAAAATACAAAAGGATAAAAACCATGCAGAACAACACCGTCGATATATTAGGTATTGATTTTATCAATAAACAATTTAATGAAGTAGCTAACATTCTTAATGAAATGATAAAAAGTAATCGCAAAGCTTTCATTGTCACAGCCAACCCGGAAATTGTAATGTACGCTCATGAACATCCCGACTATAAAAAAATCATTCAATCGGCCGACATGGTGGTTCCTGATGGTTATGGGATTATTCTGGCTTCAAAAATATTAAATACCCCGATTAAGGAGAGGGTCGCAGGTTATGATTTAATGATCCGTCTACTGGAACTTGGGAACGAGAATAAGTTGAAAATTTATCTATTGGGCGGGCGCGAAGAGACCAATCAAAAAGCTGTGGCTAAGATCAACAGTCAATTTCCTCATGTTCAAATAGTGGGCAGTCATCATGGCTTTTTTGATTGGGAAAACAATCCGATCACTGCTGAGATTAAAGCCTCAAGCCCCGATTTGATTTTCGTGGCGTTAGGGTTCCCTAAACAAGAACAATGGATTGCAAGAAATCTGGCTCAATTTCCCAAAGGAGTATGTATGGGGGTTGGAGGCAGCATCGATGTCCTCGCGGGAGAGGTCCAGCGTGCCCCTCGTTTCTGGCAAAAAATGAACCTCGAATGGTTTTATCGCTTGATTTCGCAGCCGTCGAGGTGGAGGAGAATGTTAGCCATCCCCCGGTTTTTACTGAAAATCTTCCAATTAAAGTTCACCAAATAAGCGATTATTATAAAATAAATGTAACTTTTTGGAGTAACCAATCGTCTTACATGGTGTTGGATCGTTACTAATAAATCCTAGTAATGCTAGCTAAATAAGAGGGAATTTTCCGACAATTCAACAAAATATACCAAAATAAAAAATGTGTGCTATAATATGTTCGTTGTGTACTTAGAAATATGTGCCTGTTTCTAAAATTTATTAATGGGGCATTATATTCATAGGGAGGGTCTTCATGTTATATCTGACCTTAATATTATGTTTTTTATGCTCCGTATTAATCACTCCAATCGTAAAAAAATTGGCTTTTAAATTAGGAGCAACGGACAGTCCTAATAAGCGTAAGGTACATGTTAAGATTATGCCTCGTTTAGGCGGCCTAGCGATTTATATTAGTTTTCTCTTCGGTCTTTTAATCCTGCATCCAAGCAGTCCCTACCATGCAGCTATTGTTGCTGGTGGTTTAATCATACTAGTTACCGGTATTTTAGATGATATCTTTGAATTATCGGCCAAAATAAAATTTATCTTACAAATTGTTTCTGCCCTGATCGTTGTGATGTGGGGCGGGGTGGAAGTTGAATTTATTAACTTACCGTTTAATGGGACCTTAGATTTTGGTATCTTTAGTATTCCAATTACAGTCATCTGGATTGTTGGCGTTACCAATGCAATCAATTTAATCGATGGACTTGATGGTTTGGCAGCTGGTGTTTCCTCGATCGCCTTTATCACTATTTCCGGGATGGCGATTGTGATGGGAAATGGTTATGTAGTTGCCATGGGGACAATCCTGCTTGCGAGTACGTTAGGCTTTCTACTATATAATTTTCACCCGGCAAAAATTTTTATGGGAGATTCTGGGGCGCTCTTCCTTGGCTACATGATCTCAGTCCTAGCCTTACTCGGTTTTAAAAATGTTGCCTTGATTTCGTTTATTGTTCCAATCATTATTTTAGGTGTTCCGATTTCAGATACTTTTTTTGCTATCATCCGTCGTATTTACAATAAGAAATCATTATCCGCACCAGATAAGTCCCATTTACATCATTGTTTACTAGAATTAGGTTTTACGCATCGAGAAACGGTTCTGTTAATTTATGCTATGAGCGCCATGTTTGGCCTCGCAGCCTTTATTTTTACGATTACAACCGTATGGGGATCGATCTTAATCATTACCATTATCGTGCTGGCCATTGAATTATTTGTTGAAACGATTGGTTTAATTAATAAGAATTACCGACCGCTTCTCCGAATCATGGGGATATTGAACAAAAATAGATAATAAAAGGGTAAATCACAACACAGGAAGGCGTTGTGATTTACCCTTTTATTGTTTTCTTTTATTTGATATTTATGTAAAAAAAGAACCCGGATACTATCTGATCCGGGTTGCTTCTTATTCAAGTTTCGTTGCACTTGCTGTATTTGTTCTGTTGAGGTGTGTCTTAAGTGTTGATTTTGTTTCCTCTAAGGCCGTTTCATCAAGCTGATAATAGTAAACACGATCAATATATGAATCGGACCCTTTTAGTGATAGTGATTCAACATCGATTCCACTACCAGCCTGAATATAGCTAATAAACGATTTCATTTGGTCAAACGTTAAGTCTGTTGACATATTCTTTCCAACAGCTTCCATCACATCTGTGTAATTAGAAATAGACTTTATGGATGATCCTTTTGAGAGGATGGCTTTAAAGATCTGCTGCTGGCGCTGTCCTCTTTGAATATCACTATCCATTTTCCTTGTCCGTGCAAACGCAAGTGCTTGTTCACCATCTAATTCTTGTACGCCTTTTTTCAAGGTTATTGCTTTCGCATGGTCCTGGGAATCTTGTTCAGAAAATGTGTATGGAACGTCTACTTTCACACCATCTAGCGCATTAATAACGTCAATAAAGGCGTTAAAATTCATTTTAACATAATAATCGACTGGTACATCAAGCAATTCTTCGACTGTTTCAAGCGTAAGTTTCACGCCGCCATAAGCATGGGCATGAGTAATTTTTGTATAAATATCCTTCTCAGGGATGTGAACATATGAATCACGCGGGATACTCAATAGCTTAATAGATTTTTCTTTCTTATTAAAAGTAGCCAGCATCAAGGCATCTGAACGAGAACTGCCATTTGATTTTCTCTTTTCACTATCATCGACACCAATAAATAGTATCGATGTATTTTCAAGTTTTACATTGGCCTTCGCTTTGGTATCACGTTCAATTGGCTTGTAGGATTTATTCATCACTGATTCAGCCTTATTATACAAAAATCCGCCGTAAGCTGTTGCACCTATTATTAATAGTAGAATGGGCATTACGATCCATAGCAAGAATCGTTTTCGTCTTAGTCTTTTCTTTACCTTGCCCTTGTTATTATTTTTATACACCTGTCTATTGATAGACATAGATTGCCTCCTAGTAGTTTAAATAGAAAAATGTCAATTTTTGTTGAAAATCTACTCTATTTTATAATATTTATTGAGATTGGTAAAATGAAATTTTCTTTACAATAGTATTACTATTCTCAATTGGTAGGGAGGAAAGAAATTTCCTAGTTATCTGACTCAAGATAGGTAACATCTCCAGCAGTAATATCGGCTTGTCCATTTGTCATTTCAATCATCCATTCTGTGAAAGCCGGTTGGTTCTCTTCTTCGACAAATACTTCAATTTCGACATTCTCCTGGTACTGGATATTTTTAAGGATATAGATGGACGATCGCAATTCATTTTCAATCTTGCCAAGCCAAGAATAATCAATTTTAACATGGCAGACCCGCATTAGTCTTCTTTCGACAATACCAACCGCATCCAGGCCCTCCGACGCCGCTTTACCATAGGCACGAATCAAACCGCCTGCACCTAATTTTATCCCGCCGAAATAGCGGGTAACGACCACCGCTGTATCCTTCAGTTTTCTTTTTTTCAAAACCTCAAGGATTGGAACGCCGGCTGTACCACTTGGTTCGCCATCATCATTGGCTTTCTGAATTTGATCATTCTCGCCAATCAGATAGGCGGAACAGTTATGCGAGGCATCCCAATATTTTTTCTTCAATGTTTGAATGAATTCCTGGGCTTCCGCTTCGGATTCAGTCCTTTTGATGTGGGCAATAAATCTTGACTTTTGAATAATAATTTCATGTTCACCAGTTTGTTTTACTGTATGGTAACGAGGCAACATATTGCGCACTCCTTCCTTAATTTCATCAGGGTGTAATATAACTTTAATATGGCAGTAAAGTTTCCGTGTTATAATAAATAAGGTAAAAGTAGTGAAAACCTATTTTTATAGACAAAAAGAGATACAACCATTATACTACTTTTTTACTGAAATTAAGGATACAACGTAATTTCATATTCGCATATTGATAAAATTAAAGGTAAAATATGTTAAAAGGTAGTTTGATGAATTTTTGAAATCCAAAGATAATAAAATATCATTCACTGAAATTAGATTATTGTTAGCTTAGCGTACAGGCGCTTATTGCTTTTCTTATCGGAGGAATGTGTATGAAACTTAAGCAGATTAATATGAAATCGATTGATGAAATTCGTGAAGAAATGATTGAAACTGTTACTTGCAGCAAAACCGACATCTTCCAGATAGGCGAGCAATGCCGTCAAGATTACGAAAATATGATCAATGAATTAGACAATATCAAGCAAATGATGAGCAATCTCATAAATGAAGGCGAGAAGCTCGAGAAGCAAGTCCTCGAGGCGCGGAGTATGCTGTCAGAAGTCAGTATGAATTTTAAAAATTACTCTGAAGAAGAGGTCCGAGATGCCTACGAAAAGGCTCATCAACTGCAAATGGATCTTTCGATTAATTGGCAGTACAAAAAGCAGCTTTTGGATAAACGGGCAGATCTCGAAAATCGTCTGGTTGGATTAGAGGAAACGATTGATCGTGCCGACCAGCTTATTTCGCAAATTTCCGTCGTGATGAATTACTTGACGAGTGATTTAAAACAGGTTGGTAAAGTCCTAGAACATGCGAAGGCCAAACAAGATTTTGGCTTAAAGATAATTGAAGCACAGGAAGAGGAACGCAAGCGGCTTTCAAGGGAGATTCACGATGGTCCCGCCCAAATGCTTGCCAATGTCATCATGCGCTCCGACTTAATCGAACGTGTTTATAGGGAAAAGGGCGCGGATGAGGCTTTTTCTGAGGTCAATAGTTTTAAAAAAATGGTCCGATCGGCACTTTATGAGGTCCGGCGAATTATTTATGACCTTCGTCCGATGGCATTGGATGATTTAGGTCTTGTCCCTACCCTCAGAAAATACTTACAAACCATCGAAGAATATCATAACCACTCAAAAATCGAGTTTGTGAATATAGGCCTAGAACGCCGGCTTCCTACTAAGTATGAAGTCGCACTCTTCCGGATGATCCAAGAATCGGTGCAAAATGCACTGAAGCATGCAAATGCCTGTGAAATCAAAGTCCGATTAGAAATAACCAATGCCTCAGTTACCGTCTTGATCAAGGACAATGGGGGCGGTTTTGATATCACGCAAAAGAAACCTGAGTCATTTGGCATGATAGGGATGCGCGAGCGTGTCGACCTGCTTGAAGGCGAAATTACCTTTGATTCAAAAATAGGCAAGGGAACCGCAGTACTCATTCGAGTTCCACTAATTAACTAAAGAACTAATGAACCTACCGCCAATGGAGAAAAATTTCGAAATTAGAAGGATTAGGGGGCGTAACAATTGATTACAAAAATTGTCATTATAGACGATCACCAACTATTTAGAGAAGGCGTTAAGAGAATACTAGAGTTTGAAAAATCGTTCCAAGTTGTTGCTGAAGGCGATGATGGCTGTGAAGCACTAAGATTAGTAGAAGAATTCCAACCCGACGTTGTCATCATGGATATTAACATGCCGCAAAAGAACGGGATCGAAGCAACTCGTGAGTTGGTTGAAAAATATCCGAAAACGAAGGTTATTATCTTATCCATACATGATGATGAAAACTATGTGACTCATGCTTTACAGACGGGTGCACAAGGTTATCTATTAAAAGAAATGGATGCCGATGCCCTGATTGAAGCAGTGCGTGTTGTGGCGGATGGCGGTTCCTATCTACATCCAAAAGTCACCCATAATCTGGTGAATGAATATCGCAAGCTCGCAGCAGGTGTGGCTCGTGGTGGCGGAGGCTATATGCCAACAATGGAAATTCGCCGTCCATTGCACTTATTGACACGTCGCGAGTGCGAAGTGCTTCAAATGCTTGCCGATGGAAAAAGTAACCGTGGTATTGGAGAAGCTTTATTCATCAGTGAAAAAACAGTCAAAAACCATGTCTCAAACATTCTACAAAAAATGAACGTCAACGACCGTACCCAAGCAGTGGTTGTTGCGATTAAAAATGGCTGGGTAGAAGTAAAGTAAGATTTTAATAGAATGGCTGTGAAAAAGTCCATTGTTGATTTTAAAGCCTATGTTGATTGGAGCGGAAGGCGAAGCGCCTGGAGCGGAAATCAACAGCCAAGTTAACAGCACCAATAAAATAGTAAAGGGCATACTTCACGGTATGCTCTTTTTGTTTTTTGCGATGTAATGCAATTTAGCTCTATTTCATATAAAATAGTAAAATCAATATAGTGGTTATATAGATAAGGATGGTATTTTTTTATGAAGACAGCCGTTGTCACGGATAGTACTGCGTATATCCCAAAGGATGTACGAGATAAATGGAATATACATATGATCCCGTTACATGTCATCTTCGGTAACGAGGTTTACCAGGAAGAAATTGATATATCTTGGAGTCAGTTTTACGATGAAATGAAGACAAAAGCGCTGCCGACTACCTCTCAGCCGCCAATTGGCCAATTTGTCGAGCTATTTGAAAACCTTTCAAAGGATTATGATGCCGTCATCTGTGTTCACCTATCAAGTGGGATCAGCGGCACTTTCCAAGGGGCTAACGCTGCGAGTACCATGGTCGAAGGCTTTGCCGTTTACCCATTTGATTCAGAAATCAGCTGCATGGTTCAAGGCTTTTACGCGATCGAGGCAGCAAAGCTGGCATCCCGAGGCGAGGACGCTGCTTCCATTATGGACCGCTTAGAAGAATTGAAAAAAACGGCTCGTGCCTATTTCATGGTAGACGATTTACAGCACCTACAGCGAGGCGGCCGCCTTTCAAGTGCACAGGCCTTTATCGGGAGCCTCCTCCAGGTCAAACCACTGCTTCATTTTGACAACAAGGTGATTGTTCCGTTTGAAAAGATCCGCACCCGGAAAAAAGCAATGAATCGAATGGTCGATTTGCTAAGTGAGGATGTGTCAGGTGGCAGCGAATATCAAGCTGTCATTATTCATGCCAATCGCGAAGAAGACGCCAAGGAGTGGCGCGATGAACTGGCTGCCAGGTATCCAAACGTTGAATTCTCGATAGGCTACTTCGGTGCCGTGATCGGTACCCACCTCGGCGAAGGATCCATGGGCCTAGGCTGGATGAAAAAATTAGAAAAGTAAGCGAGTTACCATTCCGTCCTTTCGGCCGGAATGGTTTTTAATTTTAAGGGGTTTGGTGGGAAATTGCGGTTTGGCGGAATCATCAGGGGAATCGGCGGAAAAGGTTCCGAATTCGGCAGAATCCGTACGAAGATTGGCGGAATAACTCCAAAAGTTGGCGGAAACCCGGCCCAAGTTCGCGGAATCTCCTGGCCGAGGGTCAGCTGTTAAACGAACAGTTGATAGGCTCGAGACCATTTAAAAAAAGGTAATTAAAAGGGGTTTGGCGGAATCATCAGAGGAATCGGCGGAAAAGGTTCCGAATTCGGCGGAATCCGTACGAAGATTGGCGGAATAACTCCAGAAGTTCGCGGAATTCCGGCCCAAGTTGGCGGAATCTCCTGGCAGAGGGTCAGCTGTTAAACGAACAGTTGATAGGCTCGAGACCATTTAAAAAAAAGGTAATTAAAAGGGGTTTGGCGGAATCATCAGGGGAATCGGCGGAAATAGTCCCGAATTCGGCGGAATCCGTACGAAGATTGGCGGAATAACTCCAAAAGTTGGCGGAATCCCGGCCCAAGTCGGCGGAATCCATCTGCAGAGAACCAGCTGATAACGAACACCATATAGGCTCGAGACCATTAAAAAAGGTAATTAAAAGGGGGTTGGCGGAATCATCAGGGGAATCGGCGGAAATAGTCCCGAAGTCGGCGGAATCCGTACGAAGATTGGCGGAATAACTCCAGAAGTTGGCGGAATCCCGGCCCAATTCGGCGGAATCCCCTAGCAACAATAGAAAGACACCAGACCGTCACATATCCATAAAAAATATAAAAACCTTCGACAAATTAGCAGGAATATCTCCATATTTTGAAGAAATCTTCCAAAAAAGAAAAAGGAGCTGACGAATGAATTGATCATGAAAAAATTAACCCCTCCGCAAAGACTATTCTTAACCCAAATCTTAAAAATAAGACTAATACTCGGTCACAGCAAATATCAAGAAATTGAAAGAGACCTTGCCAAACGATGGGCTGGTTACTGGGGCGAAATTGCCTTAGCAAACTACGTTAAAGAACTTCCACATGATAAATACCTTATCTTCCATGACCTCCAATTACAATACAATGGCATACACTTTCAAATCGACACACTTCTCCTCTCACAAAACTACATCCTAATCATCGAAGCAAAAAACATCGCAGGCACATTAACTTTTGAAAATGTCTTCCAGCAGCTAATTCGTACCCATGATGATGGAACTGAAGAATCATTCGAGGACCCGCGCGTTCAATGCCAACGACTGCAATCCCTCTTACGCAATTGGCTGGTCAAAAACGGTTGCAATCTTCTCCCGGTAGACACCCTTGTTTTTTTCAAAAGTACCAGTACGATCTTGAAAACTAACTCCGGAGACAATACAAATTTTAGTAAAGTATGCAAGGGAAGAGACCTTTTTAATAAAATCGAATCAATGGAACAACGATATCATCAAGAAAGGGTAGATACCGATACATTGACTAAGGTTGGAAAATTGCTCTTAAGTCAACACAGTCCAAATCCAATTGATATCTTAAAAGAATACAATCTTACCGAAAAAGATATCAGGAGCGGAGTTTGTTGTCCAGATGATAAATGTAACTATATCCCGATGAATTTCAAAAGAGGAAAATGGATTTGTCCTGCCTGCCAAACCTCTTCAAAAGATGCCATCCTAAAAAGCCTCAGTCACTATTTCTACCTATACAAGCCAACGATGACCAATCTAGAAATGAGAAACTTTCTACATCTCCCAACCCCTGATACCACTCAAAAAGCTGTACATAGATTAAACCTGCAAACAACAGGTAAAACAAAAGATCGTCTCTATTATCTGAATCCAGAGGAGGTGTTCCCATGCGTTTTGTCATAAAAAACAACGTCTTAATTCCAAGCAACACAGCCGTAGACTCACTCCCAATCACACACATCGCCATCATCCCGCAGCCGCAGCTAAATCCAAACTTCCAATACAATCCTGATCTTCAGCAGCTTCTCATAGGCAAACAACACCTCCTAGAAGATTTCCCAATTCCTTTCGAAGAAGTGCAAGCACATTACGAAAATGGCTATGTCACCTACCGTAAAGGAATCGAGTACAACGGAAAAAAGCCCATATGCTCCCGGTGCGGAAATAAGGACCAACAGCATTTTGCATCTTACCCATGCTCACGATGTGGCGAAACCTGTCTCTATTGCCGCCATTGCATCATGATGGGAAGAATTAGCGAATGCACGCCGCTCATTGGCTGGAATGGCCCGGTGCCTGACACCCATCTCCCTGCAAAAATTAAACATTGGCAAGGGACACTCTCACAAGGACAGCAAGAAGCATCAGAGCATGTAATTGAGGCGATTCAACAAAATCAGGAGCATTTAGTTTGGGCCGTTTGCGGGGCAGGGAAAACTGAGGTCCTATTCGCTGGAATTGAAGCCGCACTTGCTGCTAAAAAAAGAATCTGTATTGCCACACCGCGAACGGATGTCGTCTTAGAGCTCACTCCTAGACTAAAAGCCGCCTTCCCGGAAATAAAAGTTGCTTCTCTTTACGGCGGAAGCGAGGACCGTCATCTCTATGCTCCGCTTACGATTGCGACCACCCACCAGCTGCTCCGCTTCTACCATGCCTTTGATGCGATCATTTTAGACGAAGTCGATGCCTTTCCCTATACTGTAGAGGAATCCCTCCAGTACGCCGCCATCCAGGCGCGAAATCGGTCATCGGCCATGATTTACCTGACAGCCACGCCCAATGCAAAATGGCAAAGGGAATGCCGCACAGGAAAACGAGCCTATACTACCATCCCCGCTCGTTTCCATCGCCATCCGCTCCCGGTCCCCGACTTTGTATGGTGTGGCAATTGGCAAAAGCAGTTGCAGAAAAATAAATTGCCACCGAATGTCCTCCGCTGGATTTCGACCCGGATTCAAGCAAATAAACAAGCCTTAGTCTTCTTACCGCATATCCCTTTGATGGAAAAAGCCCTCCCCATCCTGCGCCAATTTGATTCAACTATAGAAGCTGTCTATGCAGAAGACCCTGATCGTAAAGAAAAAGTGCAAAAAATGCGATCCAAAGGAATTACTTTGCTGTTAACGACAACTATTCTTGAGCGAGGAGTAACTTTTCCCAACATTGATGTAGCCGTAGTTGGGGCCGAAGACACTATTTTTTCAGAAAGTGCCCTCGTCCAAATTGCTGGAAGAGCGGGGAGGAGTAAGGATCATCCTGATGGGGTGGTGACCTATTTTCATTATGGAAAAACGGAAGAGATGTTAAAGGCAAGAAAGCAGATCGTCTCGATGAACCGGGAAGGTTTTAAAAGGGGCTTGCTCGATATTTAATATAGAGAGGAGCTATAAAAATGAATATATTCCTCCAAAACCATTGTTTAAACTGCCACGAAGTAATCCTGCCAAGCATCGGCTGGAGAGCCATTTTCTCAGTTGATAAAGAACAGCTTATTTGCCCAGTCTGTGAAGGGAAGTTAGAAAAAATTGAAGGCGAGCAATGCCGAATCTGCAGCAGGCCATTTGGCAACAGAGAGATGAAATTTCGTAGAGGTGATTTGTGCCATGATTGTTTCCGATGGGAGGAAGATCCCGAATGGCAGGGATACCTTGAGAAAAACCATTCCCTGTTCCTCTACAATGATTTTTTAAAAGAAGTGATCGCAAAGTTTAAATTTCGCGGTGATTATGTACTGGCGAGAATCTTTTCGGAATTGCTCAGGCAGAAGTTGACCGAGATCGCTCCCGACCTATTTATACCTATTCCCTTAAGTGAAGAGCGGCTATATGAGCGGGGGTTTAACCAGGCAGCCGCCATCCTAGCAGAAGCAGGCTATCACCCCGAAAATGTGCTCAGCCGAATCCATTCAGAAAAGCAATCCAAAAAATCTAGGTCCGAGCGGATTCATCTCTCACAAGTCTTTCAGGTCAACCCTAATGTTGACTTTGCAGGAAAAAAGGTCATCCTGATTGATGATATCTATACAACTGGCTCAACACTACGGCATGCAGCAAAACTTTTAAAAATAGCCGGTGCTACGAGCATTCAATCGCTGACACTTGCTCGTTAGCTTACATGCGCTTCTCCCAATCGGTGCGCTACCAGGCATGGAGTTAAGGCGGGGACCCCAGTCAAGGGAC
>NZ_NUOW01000017.1:0-50809 GCF_002584635.1 Bacillus sp. AFS031507 | reverse complement strand
TGGTTGTTTTTTGTGTTTTCAAAGATTTATGTATGGGTGAACAGAAAATGGTAATTGTGCCCATACAACAGAAAAAAAGCCATGGATCGTAACTAAAGAGGATACTAAAAGCTTGTCTTTTTGTTTGTCATCTGTAAGGACAATGACAATAGTAAAAAAGTACGAAGTGTTTTCAAAGAAATTACGAATAGACATACACCCAATTGCTAATTGTTACATAATATATTAATTAAGATGACGGCGAAAAGATTATTCAAAAAATTGTATACAAATAGGCACATAAGGGCAGAATGGATGTATGGAGGTGGAGGGATTGAGTTCATTATTAGCACAGAAGTATCATGAGGAAACGTGCGTTATTTGTGAAAATCAAAAACCAAAGGGCATACATCTATACACTTCATTTATTTGTACAGAATGCGAATATGATTTAATACAAACAGATACAAAGGATCCAAAATATAAATACTTTCTCAAACAACTGAAAAAAATAACCACACCAGAAATTTTTTCATAAAAGTCCATTATGGGCTTATTTTTTTGCATTCAAATGAGATTGAGCACTGATTTTTTGTTAGAATGAAGTGAAACTCCAGCAGTGGGGGGTTCTTGCCTGCTAATAAGGCTGAATAAACGAAGCTCTTAGAAGGAAGTAAACAAATGAATAATCAATTAAAAACACCTTTGTATGATGTGTTAATCGACCATGTCAAAAAGAACCCTATTTCCTTTCATGTCCCTGGACATAAATATGGTACTATAAATCAACGAGAAGCAAATCGTTATTTTAAGCAGATTTTACAAATAGATGCGACGGAGTTATCGGGGTTAGATGATCTACATTCGCCAGAAGGGGCGATAGTTGAGGCTGAGTCACTACTAGCTAGCCTATTTCAAACCCAAAAGAGTTATTTCCTTGTGAATGGTTCCACCGTAGGCAATCTAGCAATGATTATGGCAGCTTGCTCAGATGGAACAAAGGTTCTTGTTCAAAGAAATTGCCATAAATCCGTTTTAAATGGACTAAGCTTGGCAAAAGCTGACCCCGTGTTTCTCGAGCCTGAATTTGACCAGGAGTGGAAAGTCCCTTCTGGTATACGTATAGAAACGGTTAAAGAAGCTATTAACTTATATCCGGATGCAAAAGCACTCATTTTGACTTATCCGAGCTACTATGGAATGGCATATGATTTACAAGAAATAATCAAAGAAGCACATCTGCATGATATCCCTGTATTAGTGGATGAGGCACATGGACCACATTTTATTCTTGGCGGACCTTTCCCATCGTCAGCCCTTCAATTGGGTGCAGATGTTGTGGTTCAATCGGCACACAAGATACTCCCGGCCATGACAATGGGATCCTATTTGCATGTGAATAGCCAGTTGATTAATGGCAATAAGGTAAAGGAATACTTAGCCATGTTCCAATCAAGCAGCCCGTCCTATCCGATTATGGCATCCTTGGACCTGGCCAGAAATTATTTAGCTACATATAAACCAAACGATTTAACCTTTCTTTTGAATGAAATCCAACGCTTTAAAGAAATGTTGGCGGAAATTCCAGCAATCCGGGTGTTAGAATACCCCAATGATAACGGCGATCCTTTAAAATTAACCATCCAGTCCCGCTCGGGGTTAAATGGCTTTGAGCTCCAAAGAAGATTAGAAGAGGTATCCATTTATACAGAATTAGCCGATCCACATAATGTGCTCTTTATTCTTCCTTTATTAAAAGAAGGTCAAAGCTTTCCTTTGGAAGAAGCGGTCCTGAAAATTAAGAAGGCACTAGCTGGTTTACCTGTAAATGGTGCCCAAGAGGTGTTTGAGGTGGCTAGTCAAAAAATCTCAACGTTAGCGATCCCTTTTAAAGAAATGGGTAATTTAATGGTAAAAGAAGTAGATATAGCTGCAGCGATAGGTGAGGTATGCGCTGAAACGATTATTCCCTACCCCCCGGGTATTCCCTTGCTGATAAAGGGTGAAAGGATAACAAAAGATAAACTCAGTCAACTCGCCAGCCTGTTAAAATCAGGAGCTAGATTTCAAGGCGGCGCTCGATTAAAAGATGGTCTTATAAAGACCTTTTACACATCTTAAGAGATAGATAAAGTTTTGGAGGTTTTATTTAAATGGATAAAGGAATATTTATAACGTTTGAGGGCCCAGATGGTGCGGGAAAGTCAACCATTATTAACATGGTTGCCCAGGAGTTTGGAAACGTACTGCTAACGCGTGAACCAGGCGGGATTGATATCGCGGAGCAAATTCGATCCGTCATTTTAGATAAAGAAAATACCGCGATGGACCCTCGGACAGAAGCCTTACTCTATGCTGCTGCAAGAAGGCAGCATTTGATAGAAAAGGTGAAACCAGCCTTAGCAGAGGGGAAAATCGTGTTGTGTGACCGGTTTGTTGATAGTTCCTTGGCTTACCAAGGCTATGCACGCGGGTTAGGAATTGATGAAGTTTTTGTAATCAACCAATTTGCGATTGAAAATTTGATGCCTGAGTTAACGATCTACTTTGATATCGAACCAGAGTTAGGCTTAAAGCGGATCAACAAAAATAAAGGCAGAGAGATTAATCGATTGGATTTAGAAAACCTGGAATTCCACCAAAAGGTTAGCACAGGTTATCATCTATTAATCGAACGCTTTCCAGATAGAATTAAGTCTATTGATGCTTCTGGCACAGTGGAAGAGGTTTTTCAAGAAACCCTAAAAATAATAGTAGAAAAATTAGCAAAAAGGAAGCCTTCCCTATAAGGCTTTTTTTTATCCTAAAAGAAATATGTAGGCGTCCCTGCCATTATGAATGTAAGGAACTCTGTTACCTGTTATAATATAGGAAACAACAAAACTAGATTGGGATATAAAAGAGAGGGTGGTTCTTATGAAACTTATCATAGCTGTTGTACAGGACCAGGATAGCAATCGGTTATCAAAGGCACTAGTAGATAACAATTTTAGGGCAACAAAACTAGCGAGTACAGGTGGATTTCTGAAGTCAGGTAACACGACCTTTATGATTGGTACTGAGGATATTCGCGTGGACAGGGCCCTCCAAATTATTAAGGACAACTGCAGATCCAGAGAACAGTTAGTTGCCCCTGTTTCGCCAATGGGTGGAAATGCAGACTCTTATGTCCCATATCCCGTTGAAGTTGAGGTTGGCGGGGCAACCGTATTTGTCCTTCCAATTGAGCAATACATGCATTTTTAAGCCTAGTGAATGTCGGTTAATTTTATAAAGTAAGAGAGTGATGAGCTTGGTAAAATCATGGGAACAGCTAGAAGAGCTTCAGCCAACTGTGTTAAACATGTTAAAAAACAGTTTAGTGAAAAATCGAGTGGCCCATGCGTACCTTCTTGAGGGCATTAGAGGGACAGGTAAGCGGGAAATTGCGTTGTTACTGACAAAGTCCCTATTTTGCGAGTCCATCATTGATTGTTATAAACCGTGTGAAGAATGCAATAATTGTCGTCGAATCAATCATGGCAACCACCCTGATGTTCATATTGTTGAGCCGGATGGATTATCCATTAAGGTTGACCAAATCAGAAGCCTGCAGGTTGAGTTTTCCAAAAAGGGATTAGAATCTTTGAAAAAGGTTTATTTGCTTATACATGCAGATAAAATGAGTGTCAGTGCGTCCAATAGTTTACTGAAATTTTTAGAGGAACCCAATCCCGGGACAGTTGCCTTTCTATTAACAGAACAGCCGCAGAAAATTCTACCAACGATCCTTTCGAGGTGCCAAATACTAACATTTCATCCATTATCACCTCAAGTTATGATTAAACAATTGGTGGAAAACGGCGTAGAACCGCTAAAGGCTCCGCTACTTGCTCAATTGACCAATAGCTTGGATGAAGCACATAAATTAAATGTCGATGAATGGTTTGCACAAGCTCAAAAAATAGTGGTAAAATTATATGAGGTGTTGAAAAAAAATCCGTTGGAGGCTATGGTAACGCTTCAGACTGAGTGGTTTCCACACTTTAAAGATAAAGAACAAATTCACCGTGGTTTAGACCTTATACTTCTTATTTTTAAGGATTTACTATATATACAATTAGATAGGCAGGAGCAAATTGTTTTTCGAGAGGAAAATGAACGGCTGCAACAATTTGCATTGCAAACATCTGGACGGCGCATATCGGATCAAATGTCAGCTATTCTTGATGCAAAAAGAAAGCTTGAGAGGAATATGAATCCTCAGCTGATGATGGAACAGCTTGTGTTAAAATTGCAGGAGGGATCTTCATTTGTATGATGTTGTAGGAGTACGCTTTAAAAAGGCGGGGAAAATCTATTATTTTGATCCAGGGGACCTCCCTATAGAAAAAGATGACTTTGTGATTGTCGAAACAGTTCGTGGAGTTGAGTATGGTAAAGCCGTCATCGCTCGCAAACAGGTGGAGGAGCATGATGTTGTCCTTCCACTAAAAAAAGTGGTGAGAATTGCCGACCCGAAGGATCGAATGATTGTTGAAGAGAATAAGCAAGCCGCAAAGGAAGCTTATGAAGTTTGTAATGAAAAAGTGAATGAGCATCAACTGGATATGAAACTAGTCGATGTAGAATATACATTTGATCGAAATAAAGTCATCTTCTACTTTACAGCTGATGGAAGAGTTGATTTCCGTGAGCTTGTGAAGGATTTAGCAGCTATTTTTAGGACGAGAATTGAATTACGCCAGATTGGTGTCCGCGATGAAGCGAAGATGCTTGGTGGTATCGGTCCCTGTGGGAGAATGTTATGCTGTTCGACCTTTTTAGGGGATTTCGATCCAGTTTCGATAAAAATGGCGAAGGATCAGAACCTTTCATTGAATCCTACAAAAATATCTGGATTATGCGGCAGGCTGATGTGTTGTTTAAAATATGAAAATGATGAATATGAATCTGCTAAAGCATTGCTGCCGGATTTAGGGGAATTCATTGAAACACCACAGGGTAGAGGAAAAGTAGTAGGATTAAATATATTAGAGCGGGTACTGCAGGTTGAACTAAAGGAACAGGATCGAGTTCTGGAGTATACCTTGGAGGAAATCAATAAAGAAGGTGCCTTTTCTATACAATCCACAGATTAACGAGGTGGAAGACGTGGATAAAAAAGAAATATTTGAATCAGTAAGTAATATGGAAACACAAATTGGACATCTTTACCAGCAGCTGGGGGAATTAAAGCAGCATTTAGCCGAAATACTAGAAGAGAATCATTATTTAAAGCTTGAAAATGAACATTTGAGACGTCGTTTAGATGTAACGACTGAAGCGGAAAAAAAGGTAACAGGGAATAAAAAAGGGGCAGTCCTGCCCGAGTCTCCGGGGGTAAAGCCATTTGATGTTGGGGAAGGATATGATAACCTCGCCCGACTCTATCAAGAAGGGTTTCATATCTGTAACCTTCATTTTGGAAGTTTACGCAAGGAAGGCGATTGTTTATTCTGTCTTTCCTTTCTTAATAAGAAATAACCTTAAGAGGCTGACAAAAATCAGCCTCTATTTTCATACATTTAGGGGATGGATAATTTGGTCAACTTGAAGGAAGATGAACGGTTAGATTATTTATTAGCGGAAAACTTAAGGATTATCCAAAGTCCGTCTGTTTTTGCCTTTTCCCTTGATGCCGTTTTACTAGCAAGATTTGTATATGTTCCGATTCAAAAAGGGAACCTAATTGACCTCTGCAGCGGGAATGGTGTCATCCCTTTATTTCTAAGTGCACGAACAAAGGGCCAGATTACTGGTGTTGAAATACAGGAACGGCTTTACGATATGGCGGTAAGAAGCATTGAATATAATGGACTAGAACCCCGACTGCAAATGATTCATGGTGATATCAAGGATATGCCAAAACAGCTGGGCCATGGGCAATTTGATGTCGTCACTTGCAATCCTCCGTATTTTACAACGGCGTCAAAGGAAGAGATGAATCCCAATGAACATCTAGCGATTGCCCGTCATGAAATTCTTTGTACACTAGAGGATGCGGTCAAGGCTTCAAGTCAATTGGCTAAACAAGGCGGCAAGGTGGCTTTTGTTCACCGACCGGGGCGACTGCTGGATATCATTACATTGATGAGACAATACCGGCTTGAACCCAAACGAATTCAATTTGTCTATCCGAAGAGGGGGAAAGAGGCTAATACGCTTTTAATTGAGGCAATTAAGGATGGCAGTCCGGATCTAAAAATTTCTCCACCGTTATTTGTTTATAATGATAACAATGAATATACACCAGAAATTAGAGAGATTTTATATGGAGAATGACGATCACTATTTTTATGTACTTACCTGTAAGGACGGTAGTTTATATGGTGGATATACGAATAATCTTGAACGCCGGATTAAGCTTCATAATGAAGGAAAAGGGGCAAAATATACGCGGGGCAGAGGTCCGGTCGAACTTACATACTATAGAAGCTATGAAAATAAAGGGGAAGCGCTAAGGGCAGAATATTCCTTTAAGCAATTAAGCAGGAAGAAAAAAGATGAATTTTTAATAAAAGAAACAGGTGATGTGTATGTGGCAGCAAAAAAGCTTTGAGAATGAGGCTACGAAAGGGATCTTATATCTTATTCCCACACCAATTGGTAATTTAGAAGATATGAGCTTCCGTGCGATTCGATTATTAAAAGAAGCAGACTTAATTGCTGCAGAGGATACAAGGAATACAAAGAAGCTTTGCAATTACTTTGAAATTGGAACACCTGTTGTAAGTTATCATGAACACAATAAAGAAACGAGCGGCGATAAATTGATTCAAAAAGTAAAGGAAGGGTTAAAGATTGCGCTCGTCAGTGATGCGGGTATGCCTGCCATTTCAGATCCAGGTTATGAGCTGGTTGCAGCGGCCATTGAAGAAAAGGTAACAGTCGTTCCGTTACCAGGTGCAAATGCTGCTCTAACATCATTAATTGCCTCCGGTTTAGTGTGCCAGCCCTTTTACTTTTTTGGTTTTTTGAATCGAAACAAGAAAGAAAAGCGGGCGGAGTTAGAACACTTAAAATGGCAGTCAGCTACGTTGATCTTTTATGAATCACCACATCGCCTAAAAGAAACGCTTTCGATTATGTCAGATGTCCTCGGTAACCGGAAAATCGCAATTTGCAGGGAGTTAACGAAAAAGTATGAGGAATTTATTCGAGGAACGCTCGAAGAAGTAATCGCTTGGACCACGCAGGATGAAATCCGCGGAGAGTTTTGCTTGATTGTTGAGGGGACGGATCAGCAACAAGAGGAAGAACCAAGCTGGTGGCACAATTTAACGCTTGAAGAACATGTAAATCACTATATTTCTGAAAAAAATATCCCTTCGAAGGAAGCGATCAAACTAACAGCGAAAGATCGTGACATAAATAAAAGAGAAGTGTATCAGGCCTATCATGTCGAATAGATAGAGCTTAAGCGGGATACACCGCTGAACGTTTGTTTCGGCTTTTCACAGAAAAAAGCTCCAGCACTAATTGAAGTGCCGGAGCTTTCTATTATTTTACTAATTCAAAGTTGTTTTGGATTTCTTGTAATAACTGTTCTGCACCTTCACGGCTAAGAATTAATTTACCGCCAGCAAGAGTTAAATTATCATCAGATACTTCTCCTGTAACTTGGCAAGTCATATTTGGCTTGTATTTCTTTAAGATAATACGCTCATCATCAACGTAAATTTCAAGAGCATCTTTTTCAGCGATACCAAGAGTACGTCTTAATTCGATTGGAATAACCACACGGCCTAACTCATCAACTTTACGAACAATACCAGTAGATTTCATTTTTATGATCTCCTCTCACATTTGCACTTATTTTTTTCTCTATCTATTTATTCGTCATTATTCGACAAAATTTTCATAACCTAATAATACAAGAAATTCCCATATCCGTCAATTATTTTATTTGGAAAATTAATAGTAAATTTATTCAATTAAGATGATCGTTGGTTTAACAACGTTTTTTCTAAAAATTACCTATATTTAGCAGTAAATAATACTATTGGATTGTTGGTAAAACAACTGTTCAATTCTTTACTTTTTCGACAAACTTCAACATAAATTGTTGCGATTGAACTATATATCCTTCGAAGGAATAGAAACCTTTATGGGTGTAATAGGAAAATATGAAAAAATAAAGGAATCAGGTAAAAGAGCGCCTCCTTGCACAAAAGTTGGTTTTTCGGTATATTTTGAGGATAGAAGCGGGAAAAAGAGGCAATAATGGTTAAATAGAGCTTTGGACTCGCAAACTAGCGGAGGGATTAAGATGGAGAATAAATTAAAGACTTTTTACCTAACGACACCGATTTACTATCCAAGCGGTAATTTACATATTGGGCATGCTTATACAACTGTTGCAGGTGATGCAATGGCCCGTTATAAGCGGATGCGCGGCTATGATGTTATGTACTTAACTGGAACGGATGAGCATGGGCAGAAAATTCAAAGGAAAGCTGAAGAAGCAGGGATTACTCCGCAGCAGTATGTCGATGAAATTGTCGATGGAATTAAAGAATTATGGAAAAGACTCGATATTTCTTATGATGATTTTATCCGAACAACGGATGAAAGACATAAACAAGTCGTTGAAAAGATGTTTGCGAGACTGCTTGAACAAGGAGATATTTATCTCGATCAGTATGAAGGCTGGTACTGTACACCATGTGAATCCTTTTATACAGACCGTCAGTTAACGGATGGAAATTGTCCGGATTGTGGCCGTCCGGTGGAAAAGGTTAAAGAAGAATCATACTTTTTTAGAATGAGTAAATATGTAGATCGTCTTTTGCAGTACTACGAGGAAAATCCCGATTTCATCCAACCTGAATCTCGAAAAAATGAAATGATTAATAACTTTATCAAACCTGGCCTGGAGGATCTTGCTGTTTCAAGGACAACGTTTGATTGGGGGATCAAGGTGCCGGGGAATCCAAGGCATGTTATTTATGTTTGGATTGATGCCCTTTCCAACTATATTACGGCACTTGGTTATGGAACAGAAAATGATGCAAAATATTTAAATTACTGGCCAGCCGATGTTCACTTAATGAGTAAGGAAATTGTACGTTTCCACACCATCTATTGGCCAATTATGTTAATGGCATTAGATATTCCACTGCCCAAAAAGGTATTTGCCCATGGCTGGCTGTTAATGAAGGATGGAAAAATGTCCAAATCGAAAGGGAATGTGGTTGACCCTGTCACCTTAATTGATCGTTATGGTCTGGATGCACTTCGTTATTATTTATTAAGGGAAGTGCCGTTTGGGGCGGATGGTGTATTTACACCTGAAGGATTTGTTGAAAGAATCAACTTTGACTTAGCCAATGATTTAGGAAATCTTTTAAATCGTACGGTCGCAATGATTGAAAAATACTTCAACGGAGTTATACCTGATTATTCCGGCTCTATTGGGGAATTTGATGCATCGCTGCTGCAGGTCAATCTTGATACCGTTAATAAATATGAGGAAGCAATGGAGAAAATGGAGTTTTCTGTTGCGTTAACTTCGATTTGGCAATTAGTCAGCCGGACGAATAAGTATATCGATGAAACAAAACCTTGGACATTGGCAAAGAATGAGGAGAATAAAGGTGAGCTCTCAAGTGTAATGGCTCATCTGGCCGAATCCTTACGAAGAATTGCGATTTTACTGCAGCCATTCCTAACACGTACACCGAATTCCATCTTTACGCAGCTGGGTATTCAGGATGAGAGCCTTAAAACATGGGAAAGCCTCTCTGATTTTGGTGCCATTCCAAGCGGAACAAAAGTCGAAAAGGATGCACCGATATTCCCAAGACTTGAAATTGCTGAGGAAGTAGAATTTATTAAGACGAAAATGCAAGGTTCTGCTCCCGTAGTTGAAGAAAAGAAAGAAGAAAAGCCGGAAGAGAAACCTGAAGAAATCGATGAAATTGCCATTGACGATTTTATGAAAATTGATTTAAGGGTAGCAGAAGTTGTCCAAGCAGAGCCTATAAAAAAGGCGGATAAATTGCTTAAGCTTCAGCTCGATTTAGGCTATGAAAAGCGCCAGGTCGTTTCTGGAATTGCCCAATATTATAAGCCGGAAGAATTAGTTGGTCGAAAGGTCATTTGTATAACCAATCTAAAACCAGTTAAACTTCGTGGTGAACTATCACAAGGAATGATCCTAGCTGGTTCAAAAGATGGTCAACTTTCGCTGGCAACCGTCGATCAAACATTACCGAATGGTTCCAAGGTGAAATAAAGGTTAATAACTTTACAAGAAAAGCGCCTGCACAAGGCGCTTTTCAATGTTACACGTGGAACATTTTTCGTGATATTTCTATTTATTACTTGGTTATTGTTGAATATTGGCATTTCAAACGCGAATAAGAAAATGTTAGCGAAAAATAAAGTTCTTATTGAAAAAAATGGTGAAGGAGCAAAACTATGCTATTTGATACCCATGTACATTTAAATGATGACCAATATAACGAAGATTTAGAAGAAGTGATCACCAGGGCTCAAAGTGAGGGAGTCACTACTATGGTCGTGGTCGGGTTTGACCGCAAGACCATTCAAAGGGCAATGGAATTAGCTGATAGCTATGATTTTATCTTTGCCTGTATTGGGTGGCATCCCGTTGATGCGATCGACATGACCGAGGAGGATTTACGTTGGATAGAGGAATTAACTGCCCATCCAAAGGTAGTTGCCATCGGTGAAATGGGCTTGGATTATCATTGGGACAAATCTCCAAAGGATATTCAGAAGGAAGTTTTTCGAAAACAAATCAGACTTGCTAAAAAGGTTAATCTTCCAATCGTGATTCATAATCGCGAAGCAACAGCTGATATTGTGGAAATTTTAAAGGAAGAAGATGCCGAAGAAGTAGGCGGGATTATGCATTGCTTTAGCGGCAGCCCTGAAGTGGCGAAGGAATGCGTGAAAATGAACTTTTATATTTCTCTTGGCGGCCCTGTTACCTTCAAAAATGCCAAAAAGCCGAAAGAAGTAGCTGCAGAAATTCCACTTGATAAACTATTAATAGAAACAGATTGCCCGTATTTGGCTCCCCATCCCTACCGCGGGAAAAGAAATGAGCCTAGTTATGTAAAATTAGTAGCTGAACAAATTGCCGAAATAAAAGGATTGACAATCGAAGAAGTGGCGGAAGCAACGACACGAAATGCTAAAAAATTATTCGCCATAAAATGATAGGGGAATTTGTCGAAGCTGGTGGAAGCTTGTCTTATATTTTAGCGATAACAAAAAGTTCTACATGTCTCCTTTTCTACATAGGATAACCGTGTCGATAAGTTTATCTTTGCAATTTTCCCAACTTTGTGCATAATTAGAAATACCTTCGCACAGTATGCAAAGATTAACAGCCGACAGCATGGTTCATTAATCTCTCTAAGAAAAGGAGGCGTTTTTCATCGTATTCAAAAACATGAAAAACCTGTTTTCCAAGTCTTTGAGCCGGAAGACATTGACCATTGCTTTTGCTAGTTTCGTAGTTTTGCTGACAACTCTTGGTATTCTTTTTTACGAAGGATCAAAGAAAACTGTTGCCATCACTCTTAACGATCAGCAAAAGGTCGTGAAAACACATGCAGATACCATCAAAGAATTATTAGATGAATTGGATGTATCCACCCGCTCACAAGACTATTTGCAACCTAAGGCGAATGCAAAGGTGAAGGACCACCTGAAAGTCGAATGGAAGCAAGCTAACCAGGTTCACATTGTCAAGGACAACGAGAAAAAAACGATCTGGACGACAGCTGATACAGTAGCTGAACTCCTAAAAGAGCAGAAAATTGTTTTGAGCAAACATGACCAAATCTCACCTAGACCGCAAGCAGCAATACAAGATAAGATGAAGGTTGGAATAAAAGAAGCATTTCATCTTACATATGTTGACGGCGGTAAAAAGCAACAAGTTTGGGCCACTTCGGCTACGGTCGCTGACTTTTTATCACAACAGGGCATTCAGTTAAACACACTAGACCGAGTTGAACCGTCATTAACAGAAACCATCTCAGAAAATGGTGTTGTTAACGTCATTCGAGTAGAAAAAGTCACCGATGTAGTGGAAGAACCTGTTCAATTTGCTGTAGTAACCAAAAAGGATGAAAGTTTAGAAAAAGGCAAAGAAAAGATCATTACCGAAGGCAAGCACGGTCGCGTTTCTAAACAATATGAAGTCCTAATTGAAAATGGCAAAGAAGTAACTAGAAAATTAATTAGTGAGCAGAAGATTGCAGAAAAGCAAGATAAAGTTGTGGCTGTCGGAACGAAGGATTTATCGTTACAAGTTTCACGTGGTGCAGATGAGTCGGGACAGGAGTTTTACGTTACTGCAACTGCTTATACAGCGTATTGTAATGGCTGTTCAGGTAGAACAGCAACGGGACTTAATCTCCGAGCTAACCCGAACATGAAGGTGATTGCTGTTGACCCAAGGGTTATTCCGCTGGGAACAAAGGTGTATGTTGAAGGATACGGCTATGCTGTAGCAGCTGACACAGGAGGGGCAATTAAAGGATATATCATTGATTTATTCATGCCATCCAATCAGGATTGCTACCGCTGGGGGCGCAAAAAAGTAAAGATTAAAATTTTAAATTAGTTTACAATTTGCAGAGGGTCCTATCCTCTGCATTTTGCTTTTTTCATAAATTTCTTTATACTAACATCGAATACATATTGATAAAATGCTTCATCTTTATTTTACTTTATTGTATGAATGGATTCAATAATATAGACGATGTACATTACAAAAATGTTTCAAGTTTTTTTCATTATTTATTTTTTTTATTACGGAGGCTCACACTTTTAAAATGAAGATTAAAGAAATTATAGTTGTGGAAGGTAAAGACGATACTACAGCGATTAAACGGGCAATCAATGCAGATACAATTGAAACAAATGGTTCAGCTGTAAATGAAACCACCATTGAAAAGGTAAGACGTGCTCAACAGTCCCGAGGCGTAATTATTTTTACGGACCCTGATTTTCCTGGTGAAAAAATTAGAAAGACGATCGCTGAGGCTGTTCCTGGTTGTAAACACGCATTTTTAACGAAGGAAGCAGCTATGGGAAAAGCAGGGGAAAGCCTCGGTGTGGAACATGCCAGTCCTGAAGCCATCCAAGAGGCGCTAAAGGATGCCCAGACCATGCGTGAAACGTTTATAGAGGAAATAACGCAAGAGGACCTACTTACAGCTGGCCTTATCGGCGGTGAAGGGGCTAAAGAAAGAAGAATCATGTTGGGAAAAATTTTAAAAATTGGTTATACCAATGGAAAACAGCTTCATAAGCGCTTAAATGTATTCCAAATCAGTAAGCAGGAATTCGCTGAAGCACTAAGGGTTGTAAGTCAGGAGGAACTACATGAATAAAGATATAGCTACACCGGTAAGGACAAAAGATATTCTTAAAAAATACGGATTTTCATTTAAAAAGAGCCTTGGCCAAAACTTTTTAATTGATACAAATATTTTGAAAAAGATTGTTAGCTTTGCGAATTTAACAGAAGATTCTGGTGCGATTGAAATCGGACCAGGAATTGGTGCGCTTACTGAGCAATTGGCCCGCACAAGCAAAAAGGTCGTCGCCTTCGAGATTGATCAACGTTTATTACCAATCTTAAATGATACCTTATCACCCTACCCCAATGTAAAAATCATACATAACGATGTATTAGAGGCAGATGTGGCAGAAGTTATTAGCGAAGAATTTAATGATATGGACGATATCATGGTGGTTGCTAATTTACCCTATTATGTTACAACGCCGATCATCATGAAGCTTCTTGAAGAGCATTTACCCATCCGCGGGATTGTTTGTATGCTCCAAAAAGAGGTAGCAGACCGGATTTCTGCACGGCCAGGGACGAAGGACTATGGCTCACTTTCCATCGCCGTTCAGTATTACACAGAGGCAGAAACAGTAATGATCGTTCCAAAAACGGTTTTTGTGCCGCAGCCGAATGTGGATTCTGCCGTCATCAGGTTAACCAGGAGGGAACATCCCGCTGTTACGGTCACAGATGAAACATTCTTTTTTCAAGTGACCAGGGCCAGCTTTGCGCAACGAAGAAAAACCCTGCTTAATAATTTAACAAGCCAGCTACCCGAGGGAAAGCAAAAGAAAGAAGACATCCTCCAGGCCTTAAGTGCAAGCGGAATCGATCCTGCTAGAAGAGGAGAGACCCTTTCCTTAGAGGAATTTGGCCGCTTAAGCGAAGAATTATATCCGTTTTTCCACTAGACTCTTTTTATAGGGTCTATTTTTTTTCACAAGAAAGCAAAGGTTTGCATAGCCTATGAGAGAAACTTTATTTAAAGGCCCTTTTGCTGGTCTTATTGGAGTGACCACAGTGGATATAAAATTAATGGATATTGTCGGCAGGCGTTCGTATAATTGTGATATTCTCTTTCGAGTGATTGATGTTCGAAAAATAAAAGACCAGAAATTTGCAGTTCTATACGGAGAAGACTTTCGCCTTGTGGCAGACGCACCATACGAGGATTTGGTCGTCATCGACGATAATCAACGAGTCAAGCTGAAGAATGAATACCGGACACTTGAGGAACAGTCTTTTAAGCTGTTTAAACAGGATGTTGAATTACTCAAGCACCGTCAGGATTATGAAGCGACCGGAGGATATGTAAAACCAAGTAATTATTTTCAAATGCCAGGGAAGGTTCTCCATCTGGATGGTGATTCATCCTATTTGAAGAAATGCATGACACTGTATGAAAAAGTGGGAATCCCTGTTTTAGGTATACACTGTAATGAAAAAGAAATGCCAGAAAAAATAGGGGAATTGATTGATTTATACCGCCCGGATATTCTTGTTATTACAGGACATGACGCGTATTCAAAGGCAAAAGGAAAAATGACGGATATTAATGCATATCGCCATTCCAAACATTTCGTCCAAACGGTCAAGGAAGCACGAAAAAAGATTCCCCACTTAGATCAGTTGGTTATTTTTGCAGGAGCATGTCAATCGCACTTTGAATCATTGATTCATGCTGGGGCAAATTATGCCAGTTCGCCCTCAAGAATTAACATCCACGCCCTCGACCCAGTCTATATTGTCGCCAAAATCAGCTTTACACCTTTTATGGAGAGAATTAATGTCTGGGACGTGTTAAGGAACACATTAACAGGTCAAAAGGGACTTGGAGGAATTGAAACAAGAGGAGTGTTACGAACGGGAATGCCTTATCGGCCAATCCAAGAAGAGGATGAATAAGCCTTTGCTGTCCGATAAGGCTTATTTTTTTTATTTCTGAGCCGATACATATTCCCATCCAAATAAGGTAACGATAAAAATGTTGAAATTTAGAAGAAAAAGTAGAATAAAAAATATTGACAATCTTTTTGTTTGACTGATATAATTTATGTTTTTGTTTGACATGACTATGTCAGTGTGTTATACTTTACACAGTGAGGTGGACCGAAATGCCAAAAACCTTAGCCGATATTAAAAAGGCTCTTGACACAAATTTAGGGAAAAGATTACTGCTTAAAGCCAACGGAGGACGAAGGAAGACGATTGAACGTTCCGGTGTTTTAGCTGAAACTTATCCATCTGTTTTTGTTATTGAATTAGATCAGGATGAAAACTCATTTGAACGTGTTTCTTACAGCTATGCAGATGTGTTAACAGAAACAGTTCAAATTACTTTCTACGAAGATGCATCAGGACATTTAGCCTTAAATTAGAATATAAGCAATACACAGCAGTAAACATTTGTTTACTGCTTTTTGCTATTTTAAAACAGTTTCATGAAAACCCTATATCTATCCCATACTAACAATGCTGTAGTATGAAGGGGGTTGTTTAGATGAGCAGAAGAAGAGGGATTATGTCCAGTCGCTTTAAAGAGGAGCTTGCGAAAGAGCTTGGCTTTTATGATGTCGTTCAAAAAGAAGGATGGGGCGGCATCAAGGCAAAGGATGCAGGGAATATGGTCAAGCGTGCCGTTGAACTTGCACAAGAACATTTGGCTAATCGGGGTCCAAGAGTTTAACTTTTAAATAAGTCACTTCCGCTTTTGATATTAATCAATCACATACTTCAGCGAGACCAGAGGACAATCTCCTCTGGCTTTCTTTTTCTCCAATTTATGACCCTTTTCTTAAAAAACTAATAATAAAATATGAAATTTGATAGGATTTATCATATCTCACGTCTTAGTTTTATCATTTTGTGGTAAAATAGGACAAAATGTGGATTTCCGGACAATAAAGAAGTAGGTGGACGTAGTGAAGCTTTTAGTAAAAGCCCCGGCCAAAATAAATTTAGCATTAGATGTTTTACACAAACGATCAGACGGTTTTCATGAGGTGGAGATGATTATGACCACTATTGATTTGGCTGACCGGGTTGAATTATCGTTATTAAACGATGATAAAATACATATCCATTCCCACAATCGCTATGTCCCTGATGACCAGCGTAATTTAGCCTTTCAAGCTGCACAGCTCTTGAAGGATCGATTTAATGTGAAAAAAGGTGTGCTGATTTCGATTGAAAAGACGATTCCCGTTGCGGCTGGGCTTGCGGGGGGAAGCAGTGATGCTGCTGCCACTTTAAGAGGTTTAAATAAACTTTGGAATCTCGGTTTAACAATGGATGAATTGGCCGAACTAGGAAGCGAAATTGGATCAGATGTTTCATTTTGTGTCTATGGAGGTACTGCTTTGGCAAAGGGCAGAGGGGAAATGATTACCGAAATACCTGCCCCTCCGACATGTTGGGTGATCCTTGCGAAGCCCTTTATTGGGGTTTCAACAGCTGAAGTATACCGAAGACTAGATACCAATAAAATGGCCCATCCAAACATTCCGGGAATGATTGAAGCAATAAATGAACATGATTACCAAAAGGTGTGTACAAACGTGGGGAATGTTTTAGAAGATGTTACCTTAAACCTTCACCCTGAAGTTGCATTAATAAAAGAACAAATGAAGCGTTTTGGTGCAGATGCCGTATTAATGAGCGGCAGCGGTCCAACTGTTTTTGGAATTGTTCAGCATGATTCAAGAATGCATCGAATTTATAATGGATTAAGAGGATTCTGTGACCAAGTATTTGCGGTCCGCATGTTAGGGGAACGGCACTCACTTGATTAAAAACGTACGAAAATGGTATTCTATAACTAGAATATTCGTGTTTTTGGGGGCATGTTATGAAATTTCGCCGCAGTGAACGTTTGATTGATATGACAAATTATTTATTAGATCATCCTCGGCAACTAGTTCCGCTAACTTTTTTTGCAGATCGTTATTCATCTGCGAAATCATCGATTAGTGAAGATTTGGGTATCATCAAAGAGACGTTTGAAAAAAGAGGAATTGGGACCATACAAACAGTGCCAGGGGCTTCAGGCGGGGTAAAGTTCTTTGTAAAAGTAAGTCAAGAAGCAGCAGAACCTTTTATCAATGAATTGTGTGAATTAATTGCTAAACCTGACAGGCTTTTACCTGGTGGATATTTATATTTAACTGATATATTAGGGGATCCTCAAGTAGTGCAAAACGCGGGCCGCATTATTGCCTCTGCCTATACAGATGCAAAAATTGACGTGGTCATGACCGTTGCTACAAAAGGAATTCCGCTTGCCTATGCTGTGGCAAGTCAGTTAAATGTTCCAGTTGTCATCGTCCGAAGAGATAGTAAAGTAACGGAGGGACCGACAGTAAGTATTAATTATGTGTCCGGTTCAGCCAAAAGAATCCAAACCATGGTCCTTTCAAAACGAAGCATGAAACAGGATTCACGCGTCCTTATTGTCGATGATTTTATGAAGGCTGGCGGAACTGTCATGGGAATGATCAGCATGCTTGAGGAATTTAATGGGCATCTGGCTGGGATTGCAGTTTTAGTAGAGGCAGAAAAAATTCAGGAGCGTCTAGTCGATGAATATATTTCCCTCGTTCAGTTATCTGATGTGGATGTGAAGGAAAAAAAGATTAATGTTCAAGTTGGAAATTATTTTACTAAATAATTGGAGGGAATTTGGATGAAAACAGTTCAAACAAATCAAGCACCGGCGGCTATTGGCCCATACTCGCAAGGAATTATCGTAAATAATATGTTCTATAGCTCAGGGCAAATTCCATTAACAGCTGATGGAGCCTTGGTAACCGGCGATATTAAAGAACAAGCTCACCAAGTTTTTCAAAATTTACAGGCAGTTTTAACAGCTGCTGGTGCGTCTTTTGAAACAGTCGTTAAGACAACTGTATTTATTAAAAATATGGATGATTTCGCTTCATTAAACGAGGTATATGGTGAATATTTCTCAATCCATAAACCTGCTCGTTCGTGCGTCGAGGTTGCCCGCTTACCAAAAGATGTTTTAGTTGAAATTGAAGTTGTCGCACTCGTCAAGTAATTTAATTAATTTCTGTTAATTTACTCCCGTGTTTACAATTGTTCACTATTTTGCCCTAAATTTTCTAAAATATTTTGAATATAAAGAAGGATTTCTGAAAAATTTGTTGAATTTAATTATTTAGCTTTTTATATCAGAAAAGGGTGTGAGCACATGGAAGTAACTGACGTAAGATTACGCCGAGTTAATACGGATGGACGCATGAGAGCGATTGCATCAATCACTTTGGACAATGAATTTGTTGTTCATGACATTCGTGTTATTGACGGGAACAACGGTTTATTTGTAGCTATGCCAAGCAAACGTACTCCAGATGGAGAATTTCGTGACATTGCGCATCCAATTAATTCAGGAACGCGCGGTAAAATCCAAGAAGCTGTTTTGGCTGAGTACCACCGTTTAGGTGAATTAGAAGTAGAATTTGAAGAAGCCGGAGCTTCCTAAGGATTTTTACAACTAGGGCCTTTCTTCTATGAAGGCTCTTTTTATTGTTTTTAGTTAACCCCATCCCCTTTATTACCTCTATTTTTATATCCTCATAAATTAACTCATTATTACAAAATTAGACTCTTCCCTCACATACCTTGAAAAGAGCGCCCATTTACGTTAATATTTTTAATGGATAAAAAGGTTAATTGGAGGACTTAAACATGCATAATCGTTATGCTGTGATTTTGGCTGCAGGGCAAGGAACGCGGATGAAGTCAAAGCTATATAAAGTATTACACCCGGTATGCGGAAAACCAATGGTACAACACGTGGTTGACCAAGTAATGAAGCTTAATATACAAGAAGTTGTCACAATTATTGGTCATGGGGCAGAAATGGTGCAAGCACAGCTGGGCGATAGCAGTCGGTATGCTCTCCAAGATCAGCAGTTAGGTACTGCCCATGCTGTTAGTCAGGCACAGAGCCTGCTCGAAGGGAAAGCAGGAGTGACGATTGTTGTTTGTGGGGATACTCCTCTAATCAAAGCTGAAACGATGGAGTCTCTGTTTAAACATCATGAAGAGCTAGCTGCAAAAGCTACCATCCTCACAGCGAGAATTGAAGACCCAACAGGATACGGCCGAATCATTCGTAATAAAAAAGGCTTAGTTGAAAAAATTGTTGAGCATAAAGACGCCTCTGAAGAGGAAAGAAAGATTAATGAAATCAATACTGGTACTTATTGCTTCGATAATCTTGCGTTATTTGAAGCCTTAAAGAATGTTTCAAATGAAAATGTTCAAGGGGAATATTATCTACCAGATGTGATAGAAATTCTAAAAAAACAGGGGGAAGTTGTCACAGCTTTCCAAACAGATGAATTTGAAGAAACATTAGGTGTGAATGACCGCGTGGCTTTAGCAGAAGCAGAACGAATTATGCGTGGCCGTACGAATGCAGCACATATGCGGAATGGTGTAACGATTATTGATCCTGCGAACACCTATATAGAAACAGAGGTTGAAATAGGGCAGGATACAGTTATCTATCCAGGAACGATGATCAAAGGCAAAACAGTGATTGGAGCAGAATGTCAGATTGGACCAAACTCTGAAATCGTTTCGTGTGAAATTGGCGCTGAAACGGTAATCCGTCAATCAGTTGCCCATAATAGCTCAATCGGTGCTCAAGTCAACATTGGGCCATTTGCCCATATTCGTCCAGAATCAGCGATTCAGGATGAAGTGAAGATTGGCAATTTTGTCGAAATTAAAAAGGCTGTCTTTGGAAAAGGAAGCAAAGCCTCCCATCTCAGCTATATTGGTGATGCTGAGGTAGGTTCCGATGTAAACATTGGCTGTGGCTCGATTACAGTGAATTATGACGGTAAAAATAAATTCTTAACAAAAATAGAAGATGGAGTCTTTATTGGCTGCAATTCAAATCTAGTTGCTCCTGTTACGATTAAGAAGGGTGCATATGTGGCCGCTGGTTCAACGATTACAAAAGATGTACCAAGTGAGGCCTTATCGATTGCCCGGGCAAAGCAAGTGAATAAGGAAAATTACGTTCAAAAGCTTAATCTAAAGAAATAGGCTAAGAAATTTAGGAGGCTATTATGTCGAATCAATATTTAGACCCAAATCTTAAGGTATTTAGTTTAAATTCCAATCTTCCCCTTGCAAGAGAAATTGCTAAATTCATCGGTGTTGAATTAGGTAAATGTTCTGTCACAAGATTTAGTGATGGAGAAATTCAAATCAATATTGAAGAAAGTATTCGTGGTGGTGATGTGTATGTCATCCAATCGACTAGCCAGCCGGTAAATGAAAATATCATGGAATTATTAATCATGATTGATGCATTAAAAAGAGCTTCTGCTAAAACGATTAATATTGTGATGCCATATTATGGCTATGCACGTCAGGATCGTAAGGCGCGTGCTCGTGAGCCGATTACAGCTAAATTAGTGGCAACCCTGCTTGAAACGGCAGGAGCAACCCGTGTGATCTGTCTTGATCTGCACGCACCACAAATTCAAGGATTCTTTGATATTCCTACGGATCATTTAATGGGTGTACCTATTTTAGCTGACTATTTTAAAACTAGAGATTTCAATAGCGAAATTGTCATCGTTTCTCCAGACCATGGCGGCGTAACTAGAGCTCGGAAATTAGCGGAACGGATGAAAGCTCCAATTGCGATTATCGATAAACGCCGCCCAAGACCAAATGTCGCTGAAGTGATGAATATCGTAGGTAACATTGAAGGGAAAACGGCGATTTTAATTGATGATATTATCGATACAGCCGGAACCATTACACTCGCTGCGAACGCTTTAATTGAAAACGGTGCATCAGAAGTTTATGCTTGCTGTACCCATCCTGTCTTATCGGGTCCTGCAATCGAAAGGATTCAAAATTCAAAAATTAAAGAATTAGTGATCACTAATTCCATTGCACTTCCAGAAGAGAAAAAGATTGATAAGATTATTAACTTATCTGTAGCGCCACTGCTTGGTGAAGCAATTATTCGTGTTCATGAGGAGCAATCAGTAAGTACTTTGTTTGATTGATGATAAGAATGAAGGGTCTGGCCTCTTTGGTCAGATCCTACTTTTGCTTATGTATAGTTACCTATTTTGGAATAAACAGTCCAAAAAAATGTTTAGACCTCCCTCTTTTGGGGCATTTTTATATAGACAGTTTTTGATAAAATAGGAGGGTAACTAAACATGAGTACTGTACTACAGGCAAAAGAACGGAAGGAATTCCGTCATTCCGCATTAAAGGCAATTAGAAAAAACGGGGACATCCCCGCGATTATTTATGGTGCGAAGGTCGATAGTAAGCCCGTGTCGATTAGTTCAGCAGACTTAACAAAGACGATCCGTCAAGTGGGCAGGAATGGTGTTATTTCTCTTGATGTAGATGGCAGTAAACAGGATGTAGTCTTAACCGAATACCAAGAGGACTCTATTAAAAAGGAAATCATACACGTTGATTTCTTAGCTGTAGATAAATCCTCAAAAATTAATGTGGATGTAAGACTTGTTCTCGTTGGGGATGCAGCAGGAGTAAAAGATGGCGGCGTGATGCAGCAACCACTTCATCAATTAGCAGTTACTTCCACTCCGGATAATATTCCACCGCAAATTGAAGTGGATGTATCAAACCTACAAGTAGGTGAAACGTTAACCATTGCCGACATTCTGTATCAAGGTTCTTCTTTTACGATTAACCATGAGAATGATGAGGTAATCGCTTCGATTCTTCCACCGAAGGCAGAAGAGGAAATTAATGCAGGTGAACAACAAGCACCGGGACATCCTGATAATGAAGAAGGAAGAGAGACCACTCCGGAATAGAAAAGCAATAACACTTGGGCTAGACAATGTTCCATGCGCAATGTAAATTAAGAGTTGGAAGGCGTAATCCTCTTCAGGTTACGTCTTTTATCGCATTAAATATTCATGGGAGAAAAATCTATGTTTCGTAAAATATTTAAAAGGTTGGCTAAGCCAGAAGAGGTGGGACCCCAGATGAAGTTAATCGTTGGTTTAGGTAACCCAGGAAAACAATATGACCAGACGAGGCACAATATTGGTTTTGAAGTCATTGATGCTCTATCGAGTAAATTTGCGATCCCACTTAACCAGTCCAAATTTAAAGGACTGTATGGGATTGGTTTTTATAGTGGTGAAAAAGTAATTTTATTAAAACCGCTTACTTATATGAATTTATCTGGAGAGTCAATCAGAGCTGTCATGGATTATTATGATATTGACATAGAAGATCTGCTCGTGATTTATGATGATCTGGATTTGCCAGTCGGGAAGATTAGACTTCGGCAAAAAGGGAGTCCAGGCGGACATAACGGGATTAAGTCCACAGTAGCCCATCTTGGAACACAGCAGTTCAACAGAATAAGGATTGGAATTGACCGCCCTCAGCCTGGAATGAGTGTGCCTGATTATGTTCTAGGACGTTTTCATCCGGACGAAAAGGCTCCAACTGAGGATGCAGTGAAAAAAAGTGCTGAAGCCTGCTCTGCGTGGCTCGAGAAGCCCTTCTTGCAGGTCATGAATGAATATAATCAGTAAATTGTTCATGACACAAGCCATTGTTTCATACAATAAAGCATTAAAACGAAATGGAAGGATCATCATACGAGCGGTTAATCTAATGAATAAGTTCCTCCTAGTAGGTTAATACTAATAAGGAATCCTAGATTAGGGAGGGACAGGCGTGGCTATTCATTACCATTGTCGTCATTGTGGTACGAAACTTGGTTCAATTGATAAAGCATCGATACACAGCGAAAGCCTCGGTCTTCATAAATTAACAGATCAAGAAAGACTGGAAATGGTTGCGTATGACTCGTCCGGCGATATTCACATCACAGCCATTTGTGAAGACTGTCAGGAAGCTTTAGATCGGAATCCAGATTACCATCAATACGATTTCCTTATTCATTAACCCAGCTTTGGAGTACCGTCCAAAGCGTTTTTCTATTTATAATTTACTAACATAAGAACGTTATTAATATGAATTTTGTTGAGGAGGGAGGAGAAACCTTGAAAGCTTTAAAATCGTTATTTCTAAAGCAGGAAGATGTCCATTCCGTAATCGCGGGAGTGGAAGAGGGATTAAAGGAACAGTTGATTGCGGGGTTATCGGGTTCGTCAAGAACAGTTTTAACCGCTTCTATCTACGAACAAACACAAAGGCCGATCATGCTCGTCACCCACAATCTATTACAAGCACAAAAACTCTATGATGATATTGTCAATCTATTAAGTGAGAAAGATGTTTTTCTTTTTCCAGCCAATGAGTTAATTGCTGCTGAGATGAGCATTGCCAGTCCGGAATTAAAAGCCCAAAGAATTGAAGCTTTAAACTACTGGAGCAAGCATAATAAAGGAATATTAATTGTCCCAATTGCAGGGTTAAAGAAGATCGTACCTCCTAAGTCTTTGTGGAAAGAATACCAGCTCTCATTAAAATTAGGGGAAGATATAACGATCGAGAAAACCTTAAATACATTTGTAAAAATGGGTTATATCCGAGCGGAAATGGTCACAACTCCAGGGGAATTTAGCGTAAGAGGCGGGATCATCGATATTTATCCGCTTACCGAAGCAAATCCGCTGCGAATTGAATTATTCGATACTGAAATTGACTCGATTCGTTATTTCTCGCTTGAGGATCAACGTTCAAAAGAGAAGGTTTCAGAGGTTCATATTGGACCAGCTACAGAAGTAGTGTTAGAGGCAGACAATTATAGCCGCATTATTGATCATCTTGAAGCCGGATTAGGTAAAAGTCTTCGAAAACTAAAAGATGATAAAGCAAAAATGCAGCTATCGCAAAATATCAGTTTTGAATTGGAGCAGTTAAAAAACGGTCAAAAGCCTGACCAAGTCTTTAAATACCTTTCACTAGCCTACGATAGGGCTGCTAGTTTACTAGACTATCTGCCAAGCAATGGCCTTGTATTTATTGACGAAATAAGCCGAGTTCAAGAGATGAATGATTCCTTAGTAAAAGAAGAGGCAGAATGGTATACAAGCTTACTTGGCACAGGACAGATTATCCATGATTTACATATTTCCCATGACCTTTCAGTTCTGTTGCAAAAAAGAGAATTACCGATTGTTTATATGTCCTTGTTCTTACGTCATGTCGCCAATACAAGTCCGCAAAATATCATTAATGTCTCCTGCAAACAAATGCAAAACTTTCATGGGCAAATGCATTTATTAAAGGCAGAGATCGACAGGTGGAAGAAAAGCAATTATTCTATTTTATTTTTAGGACCGGATGAAGAGCGGGTAAAAAAATTAGAGCGTGTACTAGAGGACTATGAAATTAGTGCAAGTATGACGAAGGGTGAACAGCAGCTGTTACCTGGCCGAGTTCAGATTATGCAAGGAAACCTGCAAACGGGCTTTGAACTGTCGATCCAGAAAATAGCTGTGATTACCGAAGAAGAATTATTTAATAAACGGGTCAAAAAATCTACTAACCGTCAAAAACTATCAAATGCTGAAAGAATTAAGAGTTACTCAGAGCTTAAAATCGGTGATTATGTTGTTCACGTGAACCATGGAATCGGTAAGTATTTAGGAATTGAAACGCTGGTCATTAATGGAATTCATAAGGATTATCTCCATATCCGCTATCAAGGGACAGATAAACTTTATGTTCCAGTTGAACAAATTGACCTGGTCATGAAGTATGTCGGTTCAGAAGGAAAAGAGCCAAAAATTTATAAACTGGGCGGAACGGATTGGAAAAAGGTTAAGAAGAAGGTTCAATCCTCTGTTCAAGATATTGCTGACGATTTAATCAAATTATATGCGGAGCGGGAAGCTGCTGTGGGTTATGCCTATTCGCCAGATGGCGATATGCAAAGAGATTTTGAAACATCGTTTGCTTACCAAGAAACAGACGATCAGTTGCGTTCGATTCATGAGATTAAGAAGGACATGGAAAGACCACGTCCGATGGACCGCCTCCTTTGCGGCGATGTAGGTTATGGAAAAACAGAAGTGGCTATTCGCGCGGCCTTCAAGGCCATCGCAGATGGGAAGCAAGTCGCTTTTCTTGTGCCTACAACCATTTTAGCTCAGCAGCATCATGAAACGTTAAGGGAGAGATTTCAGGATTATCCGATTAATATTGGCCTATTAAGCCGTTTCCGCTCGAAAAAGCAGCAAACGGATACAATTAAAGGTTTAAAAGCGGGTACGATTGATATTGTCGTAGGAACACACCGCCTGCTTTCAAAAGATATTGTTTATCGTGATTTAGGATTGCTGATCATTGATGAAGAGCAGCGGTTTGGGGTTACCCATAAGGAAAAAATTAAGAAATTAAAAACGAATGTCGATGTATTAACATTGACGGCAACACCGATCCCTAGAACTCTTCACATGTCAATGCTCGGGGTCCGAGATTTATCGGTTATCGAAACTCCGCCTGAAAATCGTTTTCCTGTCCAAACCTATGTGATGGAATATAATGGATCATTGGTGCGGGAAGCGATTGAAAGGGAACTAGCCCGCGACGGACAAGTCTACTTTTTATATAACCGAGTGGAAGACATTGAACGAAAAGCTGAGGAAATATCGGTGCTTGTCCCCGATGCGCGTGTGGCCTTTGCCCATGGTCAGATGACAGAAAATGAATTAGAAGCGGTGATGATTGGCTTTTTAGCTGGTGATTTTGATGTTCTTGTTAGTACGACCATTATTGAAACAGGTGTGGATATTCCGAATGTTAATACATTAATAGTCTTTGATGCGGATCGCATGGGGCTTTCCCAGCTGTATCAGCTCCGTGGTCGTGTGGGAAGGTCCAATCGTGTTGCCTACGCCTATTTCACCTATCGAAAAGATAAAGTATTAACAGAAGTCGCTGAAAAGCGCCTTCAAGCGATCAAGGAATTTACTGAATTAGGTTCAGGATTTAAAATTGCGATGCGTGATTTATCGATAAGAGGGGCAGGAAATTTACTAGGGGCCCAGCAGCATGGATTTATTGACTCCGTCGGTTTTGATCTTTATTCGCAAATGTTGAAAGAAGCCATTGAAGAGCGAAAGGTTAACATCGGCGTGACTGGAGCAGCTGTAAAAAAATCGGTAGAAATTGACCTTGAAATTGATGCCTACATTCCGGATACATATATTAAGGATGGGCATCAAAAAATAGAAATGTACAAACGTTTTAGAGGGGCCGAGACTCTTGCAGATATTGAAGAGCTTGAAGCGGAAATGTTGGACCGGTTTGGTGAATATCCGGATGAGGTTTCCTGCCTATTCCAAATCGCTGAAATGAAGGTTTATGCCCTTATAAATGGGGTGGAACAAATTAAGCAGTTAAAACAGGAAATAACCATTTTAGTGAATGAACAGGTTACCAACACGATTGATGGAAGTAAGATTTTTCATATTGGAAGCCAATTTGGCCGAAATGTTACGCCTGGAATGGAAGGTCCTAGGCTGAAAATTGTGATCAAGGTCAAGGATTATAAAGCCTCACAATGGCTTAATATTGCCTTTGAAATGGTTAAGGGTCTGTCCCAAGCAAAAAAGGGTCATGAAAATCCAGTAAATTAACTGGATTCCTCTAAACATTGGTAGAAAGTGTCCCGCTTGTGGTTTGCCCAAGCAATTCACTGGAATCCTGCTTTATCCAATTTGGGATAATTGTTATATATTTGAAAAATTATAACGTTTATGTATAGAACTTTCCAGATGAAAGATACTAAGTTCAAAGTTGGTGATGATTACAATAAAAGGAAAAACCGTCATCGCCAAGTTGAATAATCATCAGATGAAAGTGAGGCAACATTGGATGAAAGCAACTGGAATAGTTCGTCGAATCGATGATTTGGGTCGTGTTGTCATTCCTAAAGAAATACGTAGAACTTTGCGTATCCGCGAAGGGGATCCGTTAGAGATTTTCGTTGATCGAGACGGAGAAGTCATCTTAAAAAAGTATTCACCTATAAGTGAATTGGGTGATTTTGCCAAAGAATATGCTGAAGCACTTTTCGATAGCCTCGGAAACCCTGTATTAATTTGTGATAGAGATACCGTTATTGCAATGGCAGGCGGTTCCAAGAAAGAATACTTAAATAAAAATATTAGTGATGTAGTTGAAAAAACAATGGAAGAACGAAATTCAGTGCTGTTTACTCAAAAGGGTGACATCGCCTTAGTGGATGGAAATGAAGAAGCAATAACTTCATATACGATCGGCCCTATTATTGCAAATGGTGATCCAATCGGGGCAGTCATCATTTTTTCTAAAGAAGGAACTCTTGGCGAAGTGGAGCAGAAGGCTGTTGAAACAGCAGCTGGTTTCTTAGCTCGACAAATGGAGTCATAAAAGAACTAATCCTATTTAACAAATTTTAAAAAGACAGCCATTGCTGTCTTTTTTATTTAGTTTAAAAGGACTCTTCCCATGATATAATAACCTTCGAGTTTGTATATTTTGTCTAGCTCCAGCGCTAAACGGGCGCTTGCGCTTTTCTTAGTAGGTGAATAAATGAAGTCTGTGAATCAATCAAAGGCTCTGTTTAGAGGAGCCTTTATCCTAATGCTTGCGGCCCTTATTACAAAAATTTTAAGTGCCTTTTATCGAATTCCTTTTCAAAACATTGTCGGAGATGTTGGCTTTTACATATATCAGCAAGTATATCCGTTTTATGGGATGGCCATCGTCCTTTCGACGACTGGCTTTCCAGTCGTCATTTCAAAGCTCTATGCGGAGCAGAAACAAAAAGGTGATGACGAAAAATCACGCTTGCTTCTTTTTGTATCATTTATTTATTTGCAATTATTTGGTTTTATCTGTTTCCTTATTCTTTACTTTGGTGCTGAAGCAATCGCTGTTTGGATGAATGACCCCCATCTCTCGATTCTATTAAGGGTAGTCTCGATTGTGTTTCTAATGTTTCCAATGATGTCGACTCTGAGAGGCTATTACCAAGGGATTGGGAACATGGTCCCCACGGCACTATCACAGGTGGGGGAACAAACCACACGAGTATTGACGATTCTCTTTTTGGCCTCTCTTTTTATAGAAAAGGGTTATTCCCTTTATCTTGTCGGCGGTGGGGCCATGTTTGGTTCGATTACCGGCAGTATGATCTCAGGAATTATCTTGTTTATGTTTTTATGGATACGTAAAGAATGGAAGGTAGTAGCACCAAGGCAAGGAATGTTTCAAAGATATGCAAACGATGCAAAAAAGATCTTTAAGGCCCTTGTCTATCAGGGTCTCACGATTTGTATTAGCGGGATGCTCATGATATTTATCCAATTAGCCGATGCTTTGAATCTCTACTCCCTGCTTGTCGGAAGCGGGATTGATAGAGACGTGGCTAAAAGCCTTAAGGGGATATTTGACCGTGGACAGCCATTAATTCAGTTAGGAACCATTGCTGCCACCTCCATGTCTTTAACCCTTGTTCCCTTAATCACAAGAGAGCGGTTGGCTGCCAAACCTGAATTTTTACAACACAAAATTCAAGTAGCTCTTAAAGTGAGTATCATTTTCGGTTTGGGTGCCTCTTCAGGTCTATGGGCAATCATTAAACCGACTAACACAATGCTGTTTGAAAATGAAGCTGGTTCAGCGGTGTTAGGGGTATTGAGTTTTGTGATCTTGTTTACGTCGCTTACTGCGACGATAATCGCCATTATGCAGGGCATGGGTGTGCTGCTATTTCCAGCCATCGCAGTTGCATGTATATTTCCGTTAAAATATATCCTAAATGTTTATTTGGTACCCTTATATGGAACAATGGGTGCTGCCATTTCATCACTTATTTCGCTGGGAATGGTCACAGCACTGCTATTCATTCAATTTAAAAAGGTCGTTCGGGTTTCACTATTCTCCCTTCACTTTTGGAGAACGATCATAATGGCCACCGCATCGATGGTCCTCTTTTTAAAGGTTTATTTATATATGTTCGGCTTGGATAATTATGGTCGAATCGAAGCTGTCTTTCAATCGTTAAGCGCGGTAATCGTTGGTGGTTTCCTCTTTTTATTGATTATTATTAGAGGCAAAATCTTTCGTGAGGAAGAATTGGCGCTATTTCCATTTGGAAGTACATTAATAAAATTATTGGCCCGAAAGGATAGGAATTAACAATGGTAAGAAGGATTGAAATTCTAGGTTTAGGTGCAGGAGATTTGGAACAACTTCCTGTTGGTGTATATAAGAAGTTACTTAAAGCAAACTCGTTATTTTTGCGGACGAAGGAACATCCGGTGGTCTCTGAGTTGGAGAAAGAAGGATTAAGGTATACTTCATTTGATTCAATCTATGAAAAACACGATCAATTCGAGGAAGTATATGAAGAAATTGTCGAGACGCTGTTGCAAAAGGCAGAAAGCGAGACGATTGTTTATGCTGTCCCAGGACATCCACTAGTAGCAGAGCGGGCTGTGCAGCTTCTTTTGGCGTATGGACCAACAAGGGATATTGAAATAAGCATTGGCGGAGGACAAAGTTTTATTGATGCCTTATTTACCTCGTTAAAGATTGACCCGATTGAAGGGTTTCAGTTACTTGATGGGACATCACTCAACGCAGCACAACTGCAAATTGACCAACATATGATTGTGAGCCAAGTATATGACCAATTTGTTGCCTCTAACGTTAAATTAACCTTAATGGAAAAATTACCAGATGATTATCAGGTTTATATCGTTACAGCGGCAGGGAGCAGTCAAGAAATAATCGAAAAAGTTCCATTGTTTGAATTGGACCGAAATGTATCGATTAACAATCTGACGTCCGTTTATATTCCGCCAGTCAAAGAGGAACAAATCCTATTGAAGAATTTTTCAAAGTTAAGGGAAATTATTGCTGAACTTAGGAGTCCAACTGGCTGCCCGTGGGATAGAGAGCAAACCCATGAATCCTTAAAAAAATATTTAATAGAAGAAACCTACGAAGTAATTGACGCAATTAACCATGAAGATATTGACCATTTAATTGAAGAACTGGGCGATGTACTGCTGCAGGTCATGCTCCATGCCCAAATCGGTGAAGATGATGGTTATTTTTCGATTGATGACATTATTGAAGGATTATCAGCGAAAATGATTCGCCGCCATCCCCATGTGTTTGGAAATGGTCAGGCGGATAATGCCGAAGAGGTGGTAAGAAACTGGCAGGAAATTAAGAAGCAGGAAAAAGGTGAAGTGCCTTCTTCTTTACTTGAAGGCGTGTCAATGGCCCTGCCGAATTTGTTAAGAGCGTATGAATTGCAAAAGAAAGCGGCAAAGGTTGGCTTTGATTGGCAGGAAATCACACCTGCGCTGGAGAAAGTGAAAGAAGAACTCGAAGAATTTGTGAATGAATTAGACGGAACAGACGAAGGCATGGCACGGGCTAAAGGGGAATTTGGCGATTTACTATTTGCGTTTGTCAATGTTGCCAGATTCTTGAAGATTCATCCAGAAGAAGCATTGTTTGAAACGAATGAAAAGTTTACACGCCGTTTTCGATTTGTCGAGGAAAAAGTAAAGGACAGTGGCAGGACATTTGAAGAACATGCACTGGAACAACTCGACCAATACTGGGACGAAGCTAAGTTATTAGGACTTTAGAAGAAGGGGAGATCATCCATGCGTCTAGATAAGTTTTTAAAAGTATCGCGATTAATCAAAAGAAGGACCTTAGCAAAAGAGGTGTCTGACCAAGGGAGAATCGAAATTAATGGGAAGGAGGCCAAGGCTTCTTCAACGGTTAAAGTCGGGGATGAATTAACAATCCGACTGGGGCAAAGAAAAGTTACCGCAAGGATTGACCGGATCCAGGATACCACCCGCAAAGAGGAAGCAGCAGAGATGTATACGATCATCAATGAAGAAAGAATTGGCTCCACAGAATTCCCAATGTAGTAACCGAGTTCTAATTTTCAAATCCTTCACATAAATTGTATCAAAAAGGTTGTACAAATGATTGTGAGGGATGTTAATGAGCCAGTATTATGATACTAATCCAACAAAGAGCAGTGTTCCAGACCATGACGTCATCATGAGAGGCAGAAAACTTCTTGAGATTACCGGTGTCAAACAAGTGGAGAGTTTTGATAATGAAGAATTTTTATTAGAAACATCGATGGGATTTTTAGCAATCAAAGGACAGAATTTGCAAATGAAAAATCTCGATGTAGAAAAGGGGATTGTTTCGATTAAGGGGAAAATTTTTGATTTAGTTTACCTTGACGAACAGCACGGGGAGAAAGCTAAAGGGTTCTTTAGTAAGTTATTCCGATGACCCTCTCGACTCAATTTATTACGTTGCTTTCAATGATAGGAATGGGGTCGTTATTCGGCGCCATGTTCGATACCTATCAGCGGTTTTTAAATCGGCCGAAAAGAAAGCAGTGGATTGTATTCTTTAATGATTTATTATTTTGGATGATCCAAGCTGTGATCATATTTTACACGTTATTTTTAGTGAATAATGGGGAATTAAGATTTTATATCTTCCTCGCACTTATTTGTGGATTTGCCGCCTACCAGAGTTTATTTAAAGGGATTTACCTTCACTTGCTGGAGGTATCGATTAAAACAACGATAGCTGTCAGCCGCTTTATAAAAAAAGCTTTCCATCTCCTGATTTATAAACCAATCTTGGGTCTTATTCAGCTAATTATTATCATTATCATTTCAATTGGCAGGGGGCTTTTAACCCTTGTTAGATTTATGGGTAAGGTTTTACTATTTATACTAAAGATTATTTTTGTGCCGTTACAAAAAATTATGTTAATTTTTTGGAAACTTTTGCCGAAAAGTCTTAAAAATTCCGTCGAGAAGTTATATAATAAAACGGCAGGAAATTTTCACAAAATCAGGAATTATATAAGTAAGCTGATTAATAGATGGAAAAAACCAAAAGAGTAAGGCGGTGAGGGATATGGGAGCAGAACAAAAGAAAAGTGTGTCAAAGATCCAGACAACATATGTTAAACAGCAGGAGTATGCAGAAATTGCCTCAGCTAGGAAAAAGAAATTATTAGCAAGGCGGCTGTCGATGTTTTTGGTTTTGGCCAGTATTCTCTCTTATTTAATGATTTCCAGCACCATTTCCCAAACTGCTAAACTCAAGGCAAAGATTGCTCAAAAGAAGGAACTTAATCACCAATTAACAGACTTAAAGAATCAGCAGGATATTCTCAATGAAAATATTATTAAATTAAATGATGATGATTATATTGCAAAGTTAGCTAGAAAAGAATATTTCTTCTCTGAGAAAAATGAAATTATTTTTACGATCCCTGATGAAAAAAAGGGGAAATGAACCAATTTGTAGCCATATTGACACTGATTTTTTTCTTTTTGTATAATATAGAGTAGATTGATTTTTTATACTTTTAAGGAGGAACATTCTTTCTATGTCAATTGAAGTAGGCAGCAAGTTACAGGGGAAGGTAACAGGAATTACTAATTTTGGAGCGTTTGTGGAGCTGCCGGGTGGCTCAACAGGACTCGTACACATCAGCGAGGTTGCGGACAACTATGTGAAAGATATTAATGATCATTTAAAGGTTGGCGACCAAGTTGAGGTAAAAGTCCTCAATGTTGAGAAGGATGGGAAAATTGGACTGTCGATTAAAAAAGCGAAGGATCGACCAGAGACGCAGCAAAGGTCCCATTCAAACTCACAATCACAACGTCCTCGTCAGGGTAGAAACAACGATCGCAATAATGCTAAGCCGGAAAATTTTGAAACCAAAATGGCAAAATTTTTAAAAGATAGTGAAGATCGTTTATCTTCCTTAAAACGGCACACGGAGTCCAAGCGTGGAGGAAGAGGAGCTAAGCGGGGGTAAACTTGCTGTTAACTTTTATCAGAATAAGAGTGGCCTTACTCAATATCTATAAATCTAAGACAGGTCTAAATGGCCTGTCTTTTTTTGTTTTCCAATAAAAAAGTGTCAGGCACCATGTGAATTCTTCACATGGTGCCTGACACCCAATGATGACACCCAACGACACAAATTACTATTATTTGAATGATAATAGTGAAAAGCGTCGAACGATTCTTTTTGCTTGTTCACTAATTTGACAAACTTTTCTGACTATTAATTTTATAATTATCTGAACAATGAAAGAATAGGGAGTGTGATTTATGGAAAAGACAAATGCTAGTTTCATAGAACCAGTCAGAGAAGTTAATCTTCATTCATCCAAATGGGCTATGCAGAGTGGATTGAAAAAAATTCAACTAATGCTAGAGTCCTTTTTCATAAAAAAGGGGTATCTGTTATTATTGGTGGGTTTTTTGCTGGGACGGGCCTTGATTTTGGCAAAGTTGACTCCATTTTGCCTTCCCTTTTTTGCCTCTGTTTATTTAATTAAACGAGATCGGGCACCGCTTGCCTTGATCGGATTGATTATCGGTGCAGTGACCATTTCGCTTACAAATGCGGCATTTACCTTCGTAGTTACACTCAGCTACATGGTAGTTTTCCGAATATGTAAGAAATGGTTAAGGAATGAAATGAAATCGACACCTTTTATTGTCGGTATTGTGCTTGGGCTGGGGAAACTGGCTGAAGCGTTTATACTTTCACAGCAATTGACACTATATGATTTAATGATGGTCGGAGTTCAAACAAGTCTTGCTTTTATTTTGACGTTAATTTTTTTACAAAGTATCCCATTGCTAACCTTTAATAAACGGAGACAATTGTTAAAAACGGAAGAAATCGTTTGTCTAATCATTATGCTCGCTTCGATTATGACGGGGACAATTGGCTGGAAGGTTTATGACCTATCGGTGGAGCATATTATGTCGAGATACCTAGTATTAGTGTTTTCTTTTATTGCTGGTGCAACAGTCGGTTCGACAGTGGGAGTCGTCACTGGGTTAATTTTTAGTCTTGCTAGCGTGTCTAGTTTTTACCATATGAGTTTACTTGCTTTTTCAGGTGTCTTGGGAGGCTTGATGAAGGAGGGTAAAAAAATAGGTGTTTCAATTGGATTATTTATCGCTACGCTCCTAATTGGCATGTATGGGGAAGGCGGAGGGTCCATTCTGCTTACTGTATTAGAGTCAGCTGCGGCCATCTTCTTATTCCTCTTAACACCTCAGGTATTAACTTCTCGGTTAGCCAAGTATATCCCTGGTACACCGGAGTACACAGCAGAGCAGCAAAAATATATGCGTAAGATGCGCGATGTTACGGCACAGCGGGTTTCACAATTCTCTAATGTCTTCCATGCCTTGTCCAAAAGCTTTTCACAAATGGAGATCCAGCCAAAAGAAGAGCAAAGTGAACGTGAAATGGATTACTTTATGAGTAACGTAACTGAAAAAACCTGCCAAACATGCTTTAAGAAGGATCAATGCTGGGCGAACAATTTTAATACAACCTATGCCTATATGGAAGAAATTATTCATGAAATGGATCAAAACGACGGGAATGTTTCTACTAAACTATCGCGCGAATGGGAAAAGATTTGTACACGATCAAAAAGAGTGTACGAATCGATTGGGCAAGAATTAACGTTTTTTCAAGCCAATCAAAAGTTGAAAAAGCAGGTTCAGGAAAGCCGCAGACTTGTTGCGGATCAATTATTAGGTGTGTCCGAAGTGATGGATAATTTCGCGAAAGAGATCCAACGGGAAAGAGAAAACCACCACAAGCAGGAAGAACAAATTATGGAGGCCATGCAATCGTTCGGAATCCATATTGAACAGGTGGAAATCTATAGCCTCGAGCAAGGAAATGTCGATATTGAGATGTCTTTGCCATTTTGCGATGGCCATGGTGAATGTGACAAGTTAATAGCGCCGATGTTATCAGATATTCTCGGTGAAACCATTGTCGTTAATAAGGAAGAATGTGCAACCATTCCGAATGACTTTTGCCGCGTGACATTCAGATCATCAAAGGCGTTTACTGTAGAAACAGGAATCGCCCATGCTGCCAAGGATGGGGGTCTTGTATCGGGAGACAGCTATTCGACGATTGAACTCGGATTAGGAAAATATGCGATCGCCATTAGTGATGGAATGGGAAATGGCGAGAGAGCCCATTACGAGAGTAAAGAAACACTGCTCCTATTACAAAAAATCCTCCAATCAGGAATCGAGGAGAAGGTTGCGATTAAATCTGTTAACTCGATCCTCTCGCTCCGGACGCAGGATGAAATTTTTTCTACATTAGATTTAGCGATGATTGATCTGCAAAATGCTTCAGCCAAGTTCCTTAAGATTGGATCCACACCAAGCTTTATTAAAAGAGGGAGTAAGATTATTAAAATTCAGGCAAGCAATCTGCCAATAGGAATGATTCAAGAATTTGAAGTGGATGTGGTCAGTGAACAACTAAAAGCTGGAGATTTACTAATTATGATGAGCGATGGGGTGTTTGAAGGTCCCTTGCATGTAGAAAATTATGATTTATGGATGAAAAGAAAATTACAAGGATTAGAGACAGATAATCCGCAGGAGGTAGCTGATTTAATTCTCGAGGAAGTCATTCGATCGAGATCTGAAATCATCCATGATGATATGACCGTGACCGTAGCGAAAATAAAACATAATACGCCAAAATGGGCATCCATTCCTGTTCCCAAATTGAAACGGCAGGCCTAATAGAGTATTTTACACCGTCTCTCATTAAAATATGTATAAATCATTTAGATCCCGTCGAAAATGGTACCAATACATGTTGTGAAGGGAGAAGGTTATGTATACAGGGAAAATTCGCCAAATTTTACTTATTACCGATGGATGTTCCAATCAAGGGGACGATCCAATTGCCATGGCTGCACTAGCGAGAGAACAAGGAATCACCGTCAATGTCATCGGTGTGATGGAGCAGGATACCATTGATGAAAAAGGAATGACTGAAATTGATGGGATTGCGATGTCAGGAGGGGGAGTCAGTCAGATTGTCTATGCCCAGCAGCTCTCACAAACGGTGCAAATGGTAACCCGTAAGGCGATGAATCAAACTATTCAAGGTGTGGTTAACCGTGAATTGCAACAAATTTTGGGACGCTCGCAAACAATGGAAGACCTCCCGCCTGAAAAACGCGGGGAAGTGATGGAGGTTGTCGATGAATTAGGAGAAACTGTCGAATTAGAAGTGTTGATTCTTGTCGATACAAGCGCAAGTATGAAACACAAACTTCCGACAGTTAAAGAAGCCCTGCTTGACCTCTCTCTAAGCTTGAACGCTCGAACTGGAGATAATCAATTTTCGGTTTATGTATTTCCCGGGAAAAAGAAAGATGTCGAAAAATTGCTGGATTGGACACCTAAACTGCAAACTCTGACAAGTGTATTCTCCCAGTTGTCCACTGGAGGAATAACACCGACAGGACCCGCGTTACGGACAGCGTTATCCTCTTTCGAAGAAAAACAATCCCTAAGGAGCCTGCTTTCACGTGATGATGAATCATACTTTGAAGAGTCAATGTAAGGTAAGCCAAGGGACAATCATTTCAGGGAAATGGCATTTAAAAAAGTATAAAATTATAAAGGAACTTGGATTTGGAGCAAACGGGGTGGTCTACCTTGCTGAGCATAATAGCACTCAAGTCGCTTTAAAAATGAGTGATAATGGTATGTCAATCACTTCTGAGGTAAATGTTTTAAAATCCTTAGCAAAGGTCCAGGGACCCCCAACCCTTGGACCTTCTTTGCTTGATGTCGATGATTGGCAGAGTAATAACGGACGCATTTCCTTTTACGTGATGGAATATATCCAAGGACCAGACTTTTTATCTTTTTTACAACAAAAGGGGAAATCCTGGACAAGTGTGTTATTTTTGCAGCTTTTAAATGATTTAGACAAGCTTCATGAACATGGCTGGGTATTCGGTGACCTAAAGCCAGAAAATTTAATCGTCACAGGTCCTCCTCCAAAAATAAGATGCATTGATGTTGGCGGCACGACCATTCAAGGAAGAGCGATTAAGGAATTCACGGAGTTCTATGACCGTGGTTATTGGGGACTGGGGTCTAGGAAAGCTGAGCCTTCCTATGACCTTTTTGCAGTGGCAATGATTATGATTAATACCGCCTATCCAAAAAGATTAACGAAAACCAGTGGAGGAATATCGCAATTAAGAGATGCGATCCGACAGAAGCCAGAACTGCTAGCGTGGGAAAAGGTCATCCTAAAAGCACTTCAAGGCCATTATAGCAGCGCTAAACAAATGAGAGCAGACTTAGTAGATCTTATGGTAGATAAAAAAATGCCCGATCCGCCCTTAAAGCCCATTGGTCCGACCAAACCTTCCCAAAAACAGCCGCCCCGGCCAGATTCAAAAGGGAACCAGCCTGTAACAAGGCAGCACTATCGGAAAAAGAAAAAAAAGAGTGGCTGGATGGAATTTTGGTTAATAGCGATCGTGTTAGGTCTTTTATATGGCTGGTACACATTTAATAAATTGCTGTAATTGTTGAAACTATTCCCAAGGTCATTCGTATAAGAAGAAAGGTTATTTAATACGTAGTTCTGTAAGCGGATAACTAAGAAAAATTTCTAAGCATTTTGTAATGCCAATGCTTTGATAGTTTATTCGTAAAAGTGGTAGACTAATGTTATTCTAAACGTTTTAATGCTTTAAACTTTGTTTTAAGAAAGAGTGCAATCATATGTTGGAAACTAAGGTCAAGGCCTTTCTTAATCACCAGGGATTCAGATTAGAATCCAAAAAGATTGTCATTGGTGTTTCGGGAGGCCCGGATTCGCTAGCACTGCTTCACTTTTTGCTTGCGGAACAAGAGAAACAAAATATGACCCTTGTTGTAGCCCATGTAGACCATATGTTTCGTGGTCAGGAGTCCTATGAGGATGCTATGTTCGTCAAAGCATTTTGTGAACAGAATAATCTTCCGTTTGAGATGACTCGCGTCAATGTGCCAGAAATTATCGAAAGCACAGGAAAAAGTTCGCAAATCGCCGCAAGAGATGTAAGGTATGAGTTTTTTTCTAAGATTATGGAAAAGTATCAGTATCGATTTTTAGCCCTTGCACATCATGGTGATGATCAAATCGAAACCATGCTAATGAGATTTACGAGAGGCAGTGCGGGACTGGCTCGAGCGGGTATTCCTTTTTCGAGGCCATTTGAACAGGGAATCATTTTTCGTCCATTTTTAGGATTGGAAAGGGCTGATATTCAGGAATATTGCCTAAATCATAAGCTAAGCCCACGAATAGATCCGAGTAACGAGAAAGGGATCTATAGTAGAAATCGCTTTCGAAAAGAAGTTGTCCCTTTTTTAAAAAAGGAAAATCCACATGTGCATGAACATTTTCAACGGTTCAGCGAAGAATTAAAAAGTGATGAAACCTTTCTTCTGGAGTTAACTGTCCAACGAATGAATACAGTTATGACAAAAAAGGAAGAAAGTGAAATCCGCATTGACATTAAACACTTTCTTGAAGTGCCTATACCTTTACAAAGGCGAGGGATTCAACTAATATTAAACTATCTTTACAAAGAAATACCAGCTTCATTATCTGCCGTACATATCGATCAAGTATTTTTCATAATTAATCATCCCCATCCATCAGGTCAACTTGATTTGCCCAATGGTTTAAAAGTTTCCCGTTCCTATCATTCCCTTTCCTTCCAATTTCAACCGATCGAGGTTGGGTCCTATCATTTTGAAATGACAGAGCCTGGAACGATTTTATTGCCAAATGGCGGGGAAATTAGCAGCAAATATATGGAGGGGGACATTCCAGCGACAAATCCATACACTGCCTTGTTTCATACAAGCAGTATTCAGTGGCCGATTATCATTCGTTCAAGGAAATTGGGTGATCGGATGACAATTAAGGGAATGCAAGGATCGAAAAAGTTAAAATCCATATTTATTGATCAGAAAGTACCAGTTCATGATCGAAATATGTGGCCTGTACTCACCGACAAAGAAGGTTCTATTATCTGGCTTCCAGGTTTAAAAAAATCTTCTCTTGAAGGCATAGATTACTCAGTTAAACAATATATACTATTCAAATATCAAAAGTAACGATCTTCTAGGGGGCACATTTAGAATGAAACAGGATATTGAAAAGGTCTTAGTATCAGAAGAAGAGATTCAAATTAAAATCCGGGAGTTAGCTGGACAATTAACGGAAGAGTATCAGGATCGATTTCCGCTTGCCATAGGTGTTCTAAAAGGGGCAATGCCGTTTATGGCTGATTTATTAAAACGGATGGATTGCTACCTTGAAATGGACTTTATGGATGTTTCCAGCTACGGAACTGGGCTTGTTTCTTCCGGAGAAGTAAAAATCCTCAAGGACCTAGATACATCTGTAGAAGGCAGAGACATTCTAATTATCGAGGATATTATCGATAGCGGTCTAACACTTAGTTATTTGGTTGACCTATTTAAATATCGGAAAGCAAAATCGATCAAGATTGTAACACTGCTCGATAAACCAACAGGTAGAAAAAGTGCAATTAAAGCTGATTATGTTGGTTTTATTGTGCCAGATGAATTTGTTGTTGGATATGGCTTGGATTATATTGAAAAATATCGAAACCTTCCATATATCGGTGTCTTAAAACCTGAAGTATACAGCAATAATCTTTAAGATACTTATCCGCTCATTCCTAAAGCAACATATAAAGCTTTAAGCATGAGAGTAATTCCTTGAATTAGTAAGATTTTCTATGATACCATTTAGTATAGTTTGCCTATCGTGGGAGGAGGTAAGAGATGAATCGGATTTTCCGTAATACCATCTTTTATTTATTGATATTTTTAGTCATTATTGGCGTGGTAAGTTTCTTTAATGGAAGCAATGAACAAACGGATCATATTTCATATGATAAGTTTGTAACGCAATTAGAAAATGGCGAAGTGAAATCATTTTCAATGCAGCCTGAACGAGGCGTTTATGAAGTTCGTGGTGAGTTAGAAGCGAAAAGCAAAAAATTCATAACCTATATTCCAAACAGCGAAAAGATTCTTGAGCGAATTGATAAAGCTGATTCTAAAGTGGAAGTAATGCCTGCCAAGGAAACAAGCGGATGGGTGACTTTCTTTACATCGATTATTCCGTTTGTGATTATCTTTATTTTATTTTTCTTCTTATTAAACCAAGCCCAAGGCGGCGGCAGCCGTGTGATGAACTTTGGTAAATCTAAGGCGAAGCTTTATAATGATGATAAGAAAAAGGTTCGATTTAGAGATGTAGCTGGTGCGGATGAAGAAAAAGCAGAATTGGTTGAAGTAGTGGAATTCTTAAAGGATCCGCGGAAATATGCCGAACTGGGTGCCCGTATTCCAAAAGGAGTGCTTCTAGTGGGCCCTCCAGGTACTGGTAAAACATTGCTTGCTAGAGCAACTGCAGGAGAAGCAGGCGTTCCGTTTTTCTCGATAAGCGGTTCAGATTTCGTTGAAATGTTTGTCGGGGTCGGAGCTTCCCGTGTTCGTGATTTATTTGAAAATGCCAAGAAAAATGCACCTTGTATAATTTTTATTGATGAAATTGATGCAGTTGGACGTCAACGTGGCGCAGGACTAGGCGGCGGACATGATGAACGTGAGCAAACCTTGAACCAATTGCTCGTTGAAATGGATGGTTTTGGGGCTAATGAAGGAATTATCATTATTGCTGCTACAAACCGTGCCGATATTTTGGATCCAGCTCTTTTACGTCCTGGTCGTTTCGACCGACAAATTACCGTGGACCGTCCGGATGTGATTGGACGTGAAGCAGTACTTAAGGTACATGCACGTAATAAACCGTTAGATGAATCTGTAAACTTAAAGAATATTGCGATGCGTACACCGGGCTTTTCAGGTGCTGACTTAGAGAACTTGTTGAATGAGGCGGCATTAGTTGCAGCCCGAAGCAGTAAGAAGAAAATCGATATGGAAGATATTGATGAAGCGACCGACCGAGTAATTGCTGGGCCAGCTAAAAAGAGCAGGGTTATTTCCCAAAAGGAACGTAATATCGTTGCATTCCATGAGGGCGGCCATACGGTGATTGGTTTGGTGCTAGATGAAGCCGACATGGTACACAAAGTTACCATCGTTCCTCGTGGGCAAGCAGGCGGATATGCTGTCATGCTTCCTAGAGAAGATCGTTACTTTATGACGAAGCCTGAGTTGCTTGATAAAATTGTTGGCTTACTCGGTGGGCGTGTAGCGGAAGAGATTGTCTTTGGTGAAGTAAGTACTGGAGCCCACAACGATTTCCAACGCGCTACAGGAATTGCTCGTAAGATGGTAACCGAATACGGTATGAGTGAAAAGCTTGGACCGCTTCAGTTTGGTCAAGGTTCAGGCGGCCAGGTTTTCTTAGGCCGTGACATTCATAATGAGCAAAATTATTCCGATGCAATTGCATATGAAATCGATTTAGAAGTTCAAAGAATTATTAAAGAATGTTATGAACGAGCAAGAGTAATTCTGACAGAAAATCGCGATAAGCTTGATCTAATTGCGAAGACATTACTTGAAGTTGAAACGCTTGTGGCTGAACAGATTAAATATTTGGTTGATCATGGCCATATGCCAGAACCTAATGTCGCTTTAGAAGCCGTTAAAATCGGTCCGAAAAAGGTAGAAGACGTGAAGGTTAATATCAATACGAAAAAGGAAGAGGTTGAGCCGCTTAACCCTCCTAATGAAACAGATAATAAATAAATCATCCAAAGAGTGCTTCATTGAAGCGCTCTTTTTTTTTATCAAAAAACATATTTATGTTATTATGTTTTCAGTATAGAAGTGAATAATCTGAAAAGTGAGTGATAGATGTGATTTTCGTATTTGATGTAGGGAATACCAATATTGTACTGGGTGTTTATGATCGTGAGGAACTTAAATATCATTGGCGTGTAGAAACAAATAGAAATCGTACGGAAGATGAGTTTGGAATGAACATTAAAGCATTGTTTGATCATGCTGGCCTCTCTTTTTCAGATATTGATGGCATTATTATTTCCTCTGTCGTTCCACCAATTATGTTTGCGCTGGAAAGAATGTGTCAAAAGTATTTTCATGTGAAGCCGCTTGTTGTTGGACCAGGGATTAAAACGGGTTTAAATATTAAATATGAAAATCCAAGAGAAGTTGGGGCGGACCGAATCGTTAATGCTGTTGCCGCTATCCACGAATATGGCAGTCCTTTGATTATTGTCGATTTTGGAACCGCAACAACTTATTGTTATGTGAATGAGGAACGCCAATATATGGGTGGTGCGATTGCCCCGGGAGTGGGTATTTCAACAGAGGCCCTTTATTCGAGAGCTTCAAAATTGCCGAGAATTGAAATAGCCCGCCCTGAAGCGGTAATCGGCAAAAATACCGTGGCGGCGATGCAGGCTGGTATTGTCTACGGGTATGTGGGACAGGTAGAGGGCATCGTAAAGAGGATGATGGAGCAAAGCGAGAAGAAGCCAACGGTCATTGCGACAGGCGGACTAGCTAATTTAATTGCCCAAGAATCAACCATTATTGATATAGTCGATCCATTTTTAACTTTAAAAGGCCTACAGCTTATCTATAAGAGAAACGTGGATATCCTAAGGAATAACAGCTAGAAGGGGGTTAACATATGAAGGATTATCTTGTAAAAGCACTTGCCTATGATGGCAATATTCGAGCGTATGCCGTTCGTACAACAGAAACGGTAAGTGAGGCGCAAAGACGCCATCAAACCTGGCGGACAGCATCAGCTGCACTCGGCCGTACGATGACCGCAGGGGTAATGATGGGGGCTATGCTTAAGGGTGAGGATAAATTAACAATTAAGATCAACGGCGGCGGCCCGATTGGCCCGATTGTTGTGGATAGCAATGCCAAAGGGGAAGTGCGGGGGTATGTAACCAACCCAGAAGTTGATTTTGAATCAACTGAAAATGGCAAGCTTGATGTCCGCCGTGCGGTGGGTACCGAAGGGACGCTCGCGGTTGTCAAGGATGTAGGGCTTCGTGATTTTTTCTCTGGACAGGTTCCATTGGTATCGGGTGAATTAGGAGAAGACTTTACGTATTACTTTGCGACATCTGAGCAGACTCCCTCTTCGGTTGGTGTTGGTGTTTTAGTAAATCCCGATGATAGCATATTGGCAGCAGGCGGGTTTATTTTTCAATTAATGCCTGGGACACCGGAGCCCATCATTTCAAATCTTGAAGAAAGATTAAAAACCATTGAGCCCATTTCCAAATTAATTGAACGAGGTTTAACACCAGAACAGATCCTCGAAGAGCTTTTTGGCAAAGAGCAAGTAAAGGTCTTAGAAACGATGCCAGTGGGCTTTGAATGTAATTGCTCTAAAGAACGCTTTGCTAATGCGATTGTTGGCTTAGGGGCAGCAGAGATCCATGCCATGATTGAAGAAGATGGACAGGCTGAGGCTCATTGTCACTTTTGTAATGAAAAGTACCTCTTTTCGAGCGATGAATTGGAAGAACTGAAAAAGGATGCAAAGTAAGGTGCTTACGCTTTTCTGATTGGGGGAGAGACGTTGGGGAGGAAGCAACTTTGGATGGTTATTGCGGCCCTGATCATGGTTAATTGCCTAACAATCGCCTTTTTTCTATCAAAGGCAAATCTGGCAGGCGGAGCAGTAATGAATGAAGAGGCAGTTGCAACAGTCGGAAAAAAAACCATCCTAAGACAAGAATGGCTGAATGAACTAGAAGCCAGATATGGAAAAGATGTTTTAAAAGAAATGGTCGATCAAAAGGTCATAGAGGAAATGGCAGCAAAATATAAAATTAAAATAACCAATCAAGATGTTGAGCGTGAATATAGAATGCTGCAAGCTACCTATAATTCTTTGAGTAAACAAACCGTGAAGAATGAAGAGAAGTGGAAGGAACAAATCCGAAGCAACCTCCTTTTAGAGGAACTTTTAACAAAAGATGTCGAGGTTTCAACCGATGAATTAAGTAACTATTATGAAAAAAATAAAGAGCTTTTTCATGTGCCGCCTGCCTTTCATTTATCACATATCGTTGTGAGTACAGAGGAAGAAGCAGACCAGGCTTTACAAGAATTGGCACAAGGTTCGAACTTTTCGACATTAGCGATGGAACGGTCGATTGATGAATTTTCAGCTAATGAAGGCGGAGATATAGGATACCTTAGTGAGGAAGATGAACGGTATCCGGTCCAATATATCCAAATAGCTAAGGAATTAAAGAAAGGCGCCTACAGTATGCCGATTAAGGTAGACCAGGGTTATGCAATCATTAAGCTAGAAGGAAAAATAAATGGAAAGAAATATTCCTTTAAAGATGTAAAAGAGCAAATTCGTCGCCAAATTGCTCTAGAACAAATGAAATCGCCAGCTACTGCTTCTACTTTTTGGGATGATGCTAAGGTGGATTGGTTTTACGGTAAAGAAGGAAACTAAAAACACAGATGTTATTTCTGTGTTTTTTCATTTCCAAATTTGAAATATTGTAAATATAGCGAACAAAACGATTGACAAACTAAGTATAAAACTGGTAAATTTAATTATATAAATCCAATCAAATTACTCGGAATAGGGGTGCTCTAAATGGTTCGTGTTGCAAATTCAGTTGCCGATTTAGTCGGTCAAACGCCTATCGTTAAATTAAACAGATTAGTAGATGAAAATAGTGCAGAGGTTTATTTGAAACTTGAATATTTTAATCCTGGAAGCAGTGTAAAGGATCGTATCGCTTTAGCTATGATTGAAGCAGCAGAAGAACAAGGTTTAATTAAACCTGGTGTCGATACCATTATTGAGCCTACAAGTGGAAATACTGGAATTGGACTAGCTATGATTGCTGCAGCAAAAGGTTACAAGGCCGTTTTTGTTATGCCTGAAACGATGAGTTTGGAAAGACGGAATCTACTTCGTGCTTACGGTGCGGAACTTGTGTTAACACCTGGTCCAGCTGGTATGAAGGGTGCTATTGCTAAGGCAGAAGAATTAGTACAGGAACATGGTTATTTCTTACCCCAGCAATTTAAGAACCAAGCGAATCCTGAAGTTCATAGAAGAACAACAGGTAAAGAAATCGTTGCACAAATGGATCAATTAGATGGATTTGTTTCAGGAATCGGAACTGGAGGAACGATCTCTGGAGCAGGAAGTGTTCTTCGTGAAAAATTCCCTGAAATAAAAATCGTTGCTATTGAACCAACAGATTCACCTGTTCTTTCTGGCGGATCACCTGGCCCGCATAAGCTTCAAGGTCTTGGAGCAGGATTTATTCCAGAAACCTTAAATACTGATATTTATGATGAAGTGATTCAAGTTGGAACGGAAGATGCTTTTGCTGCATCAAGACGTGCAGCTAGAGAAGAAGGAATTCTTGGTGGTATTTCTTCAGGAGCAGCAATCCACGCTGCATTAGAAGTTGCGAAGAAACTTGGAAAAGGTAAAAAGGTTCTAGCAATTATTCCTGATAACGGTGAACGTTATTTAAGTACAGCGCTTTATCAGTATGATGCTGAATAAATAGTAAAGTGGCAACGCCTGTTTAGCGGCGTTGCAACTAGACAATTAAAGAGAGGCGTCGGCTTACCGATGCTTCTTTTTTTTGTAAACTAATTAAGATTTCATGTATGATAAAAAGAGTGAAAAAAGCCTGTATAGGAGGATTAGGTATGAGAGCAACTCAAGAACAAATCAAATGTGGACCATATACCTTGGATAGTAGTAAAAAAACCATTATTATGGGCATTTTAAATGCAACTCCAGATTCCTTTTCAGATGGCGGCAAATTCAATCATGTTGAAATGGCTGTTGAACGAGCAAAAGAAATGGTCGTAAATGGGGCTGATATCATTGATATTGGCGGTGAATCGACACGGCCTGGCTTTGCAGTGGTTCCCCTCGAGGAAGAACTCAAACGGGTAATGCCGGTAATTGAGGCAATCGCTAAGCATGTCGATGTACCAATCTCGATTGATACGTATAAGGCAGAAGTGGCAAAGCAGGCGATTGAAGCAGGAGCCCATATAATCAATGATGTATGGGGGGCAAAAGCCGATGAAAAAATGGGTCAAGTTGCTGCAGACTACGGTGTTCCAATCGTGCTTATGCATAATCGTCATGACCGAAACTATAAGGTTTTCATGAGAGATGTCATTAATGATCTTTATGAAAGTATAACGATTGTCAAAAATGCAGGTGTAACGGATGAAAATATTATTCTCGACCCTGGTATCGGTTTTGCGAGGGATTATCAAGAAAATCTGCTAACTATGCAGAATTTAGATACATTTGTTAAACTAGGCTATCCAGTATTATTAGGGACATCCAGAAAAACAATGATTGGACAGGCATTAGATCTTCCAGTTCACGAAAGAATGGAAGGTACAGGAGCAACGATTTGTTATGGAATCCAAAAGGGCTGCCACATAATACGTGTTCACGATGTCAAGGAAATGAGCAGGATGGCAAAAATGATGGATGCCTTAATGGGAAAGGGTGAACTGATTGGATAAAATTTATGTCAATCGAATGGAGTTTTACGGCTACCATGGTGTTTTCCCGGAAGAGACTCGGCTGGGACAGCGATTTGAGGTTGATTTAACCGTTTCCCTTGATTTAAAAAAAGCAGGCGAAACAGATGAACTGGAGCACTCAGTAAATTATGCTGAGTTATACCAAGTATGTAAGGAAATAATCGAGGGGCAGCCGTATAAGTTAGTCGAAGCTGTTGCAGAAAGCATTGCTTCAAACGTCCTGATGGGGTTTCCACTTGTATCCGAGGTTACAGTAACCGTGATTAAGCCAAATCCGCCGATTGCAGGCCATTACAGGTCTGTTGCAGTAGAAATTACAAGGAGAAGATAAAAGTGGAAAACACAGCGTTTATTTCCCTTGGCTCGAATCTAGGAAACCGATATGATAATTTAACGAGTGCAATCAAAAAATTAACAAGCTATTCTGATCTTCATTTGGTAAATTACTCCTCAATTTACGAAACAGATCCGGTTGGCTATGAAGACCAAGATTTATTTTTGAATATGGTAATTGAGATTCAGACGGCATTAAGTCCAATGGAATTGCTGGATTTATGCTTAAAAATCGAATTGGAACTTGGGAGAAAAAGGGAAATAAAGTGGGGTCCGCGAACAATAGACCTTGACATTCTTACCTTTAACCAAGAAAATATTGAAAGCGAGAAGCTCATAGTTCCACATCCGAGGATGTTAGAACGGGCTTTTGTAATTATTCCACTTTTAGAGATAATTCACGACAGTCCATTTTTAAAGATAAATAAATTGCTTGAATCATCGTTAGAAGAATTACCTGATAAAGAAGGAGTCCGAATATGGAAGCGGAAAAATGGGGAAGACGGATTCGTGCCTATCGGAAGCTAAAGGGCTTTACACAAGAAGGCTTTTCGAAGGAACTAGGTGTATCTGTATCGATTTTAGGAGAGATTGAAAGAGGAAATCGCCTGCCTGCAGTTGACCTGCTTGAGAGAATTGCGCATTCATTAAAAGTAAGTATTGATGATTTAACGCCTAAGGAATAAGTTCATCAAAGAATAGGGGGTGGCTTCATGTTGAAAATTGGCGATATTGAAATGAAGAATCCAGTGGTTTTAGCTCCAATGGCTGGGGTATGTAATTCTGCATTCCGTCTAACGGTGAAAGAGTTCGGTGCTGGTTTAGTTTGTGCAGAGATGGTAAGCGATAAAGGTATCGTTTATAAAAACGAAAAAACAATGAATATGCTTTACATCGATGAGCGTGAAAAACCGCTTAGTTTGCAAATTTTTGGAGGCGTAAGGGAAACACTTGTCGAAGCAGCCAAATTTGTTGATAAGAATACCAATGCTGATATTATCGATATTAATATGGGCTGCCCTGTTCCAAAAATCACTAAATGTGATGCGGGAGCAAAGTGGCTTCTTGATCCAAATAAGATCTACGAGATGGTTTCTGCGGTAGTTGCGGAAGTGGAAAAGCCTGTTACCGTGAAAATGCGGATGGGCTGGGATGAACAGCATATTTTCGCTGTGAAAAATGCCCAAGCAGTAGAACGCGCAGGAGGAAAGGCTGTGTCGCTTCATGGCCGAACGCGTGTTCAAATGTATGAAGGAAAAGCTAACTGGGATATCATCCGTGAAGTAAAGCAAAACCTTAACATTCCGTTAATTGGGAATGGGGACGTCCAGACACCACAGGATGCAAAACGAATGCTCGAGGAAACTGGTGTGGACGGAGTCATGATTGGAAGAGCTGCCTTAGGAGATCCATGGATGATTTATCGTACCGTACAATATTTAGAAACTGGTATATTAATGCCTCAACCAACTGTTAGAGAAAAGATTGATGTATGTATTCTTCATCTTGACCGTTTAATCGCTCTGAAAAATGAAAATATTGCGGTTCGCGAAATGCGCAAGCATGCTGCTTGGTATTTAAAAGGGGTCCGCGGCAACGCTAAAGTTCGTAATGCCATTAATGAGTGTGAAACAAGAGATCACTTAGTGACAGTATTAAACGACTTAGTGTTAGAAGTTGAGGAACAAGAACAAAGTCAGTTGATCGTAGGGTAAATTTGTCACTTAAAGTGTCTTTTTCGATACTAATTGGATGCTGCCAGTGAAATAACTGGCAGTTTTTATTTTATTAAGATCTTTTTTGATGTCTGAAAGTATAAGTTTGTGTAAAATAATAAAGTATGTAGAAAAATGGATGGATTAATAAAAGCATTTTACATAATAAATGATTATTGGAGTGGATTTTATGAGTCAGGAAGATTTAAATGACCAATTAAGGGTCAGACGTGAAAAAATGAACACGATGCGCGAAAATGGTCTTGATCCATTTGGTAAGCGTTTTGACCGTTCACACAATACAAATGAATTGATCGAGCAATATGGAGAATTAGAAAAAGAAGACATCGAAGCAAAAAACATTTTCGTTTCTTTAGCAGGCCGAATTATGACGAAGCGTGGAAAAGGTAAAGCAGGTTTTGCGCATGTTCAAGATTTAACAGGTCAAATTCAAGTATATGTTCGTCAGGATGCTATTGGTGAAGAGAATTACAAACTATTTGATACAGCTGACCTAGGGGATATTATTGGGGTAACTGGAACATTATTTAAAACAAAAGTGGGCGAGCTATCGGTAAAGGTAGTAAACTTTGTGTTCTTAACAAAGGCATTGCGTCCGCTGCCTGATAAGTTCCATGGGCTTAAAGATGTGGAACAGCGTTACCGCCAGCGTTATTTAGATTTAATCATGAGCCAGGAAAGTAAGGCGACATTTATTGCGAGAAGCCGCATTATTCAATCGATGCGTCGTTATTTAGATGACCATGGTTATTTAGAAGTTGAAACACCTATGATGCATTCTATCGCTGGGGGTGCGTCCGCACGTCCGTTCATTACGCATCATAATGCTCTCGATATGCCGTTGTTTATGAGGATTGCCATTGAGCTTCACTTAAAACGGTTAATTGTCGGCGGTCTGGAAAAGGTTTATGAAATTGGCCGTGTATTCCGTAATGAAGGGGTCTCTACCCGTCATAACCCAGAATTCACAATGATTGAACTTTACGAAGCCTACGCAGATTATCGTGATATCATGAGTCTTACTGAGAATTTAATCGCCCACATTGCTCAAGAAGTAGTTGGTTCTACTACAATTCAATATGGGGAATATGAAGTAGACCTTAAACCGGAATGGAAAAGACTTCACATGGTTGATGCCATCAAAGAATACACGGGTGCAGATTTCTGGAAAGAGATGAGTGTGGAAGAGGCTCGTGAACTTGCTAAAGAACATGGTGTCGAAATTAATAACAACATGCTTTATGGTCACATAGTAAATGAATTCTTTGAGCAAAAAGTAGAAGAAAAGTTAATCCAGCCTACTTTTATTTACGGCCATCCAGTAGAAATTTCTCCGCTTGCGAAGAAAAATGATGAGGATCCAAGATTTACAGATCGTTTTGAATTATTTATTGTAGCGCGCGAGCATGCCAACGCGTTTACAGAGCTTAATGATCCGATTGATCAAAGAGAACGATTCGAAGCGCAATTAAAGGAACGCGAACAAGGGAATGATGAAGCCCATATGATGGATGATGACTTCGTTGAAGCGCTGGAGTATGGTATGCCGCCTACTGGAGGATTAGGAATTGGGATAGACCGCATAGTTATGCTGCTGACTAATTCACCATCTATTCGCGACGTACTGTTATTCCCATTAATGCGTCATAAGTAATATCTTTAAAAAGTGCCTTTGCTGAACTGGCACTTTTTTTATTGCTTTTAGCCGTGAAGAGTTAGAATAGTTTTACTTTGTAATTTTATATAAAAAAATAATAAATACTATTGCAGTAGGTCTTTAATGGTGGTATATTAATATCTGTTGCTGCGAGACAGTGATGGCAAGAAAAAAGAAATAAAAAAAGTTATTGACTTTACATTGATAACTTGATAAGATTATAAAGTCGCTTTTAGGCGATAGAGAAAATTGATCTTTGAAAACTAAACAAAC